>NZ_JCAMRT010000099.1:0-677 GCF_059821225.1 Paenibacillus sp. sg306046 | reverse complement strand
GCCATTTCCTCGACCGTAGCGTGGCGGAACACGTCCCGCAGCGGCAGCTCCACGTTCAGCTCCTTGTGGATCTTGCTGACCAGCGTGGTCGCCCGCAACGAGTGGCCCCCGAGATCAAAGAAGTTGTCTCGGACGCCGACCTGCGCAGCTCCGAGCACCTCCTGCCAGATGCGCGCCAGCTTCGCCTCCAGCGCTGTCCGTGGCGCGACATGCTCCACGCCCCTCTGCCCGCCTTCCGGCGCCGGCAGCGCCTTGCGGTCGATTTTCCCGTTCGCGGTCAGCGGCAGCCTCTCCAGCTGCACAAAGTACGACGGGATCATGTACCCCGGCAGCTCCTGCGACAACGCCGCTCTCAGCTCGCTTGCCTTCAACTCGTCCTCCGCCGTGTAGTACGCGCACAAGGCTTTCTCCCCGCCTGCGTCCTCTCGCACCACCACAACCGCTTCCCGCACGCCTTCCGCCTTCAGCAGCTGCGACTCGATCTCCCCGATCTCGATCCGGTATCCCCGGATTTTCGCCTGGTGGTCGATCCGTCCGATAAAGTCCACGTTCCCGTCCGGCATCCAGCGCGCCAGATCACCCGTCCGGTACAACCGCTCCCCGGCTGCGAACGGACTTGGCACAAACCTCTCCTCCGTCAGCTCCGGTTGATTCCAGTAGCCGCGGGCCACGCCCGC
>NZ_JCAMRT010000098.1:0-704 GCF_059821225.1 Paenibacillus sp. sg306046 | reverse complement strand
TGTCCGCGATGCCCGCATACACCCCGCCGCTTCCGCCAGCCGCCGCACGGAACGCTCCCTCGTCGATCTCCACATAATAGTCGCTGCTGTACAGCAGCGTCGAGGTCGGGTTGACCGTCACCGTCGAGCCTTGGATCGTCACCTTGGAGGCATCCGTCGCCGAGATCGTCTCCACAACGCTGTCATTCGCCGCGTTTTTGATCACGATGCTCTTGCCCGCAGTCGCCGTAACCGCTTCGTTAAAGCTGATGCTCAGGCTCGCGTTCACATCGACGCCTGTTCCATTGTCCGCAGGCGTATACTGCGCGGTCAGCTCCGGCGCTTTTTGCACCGTTAAAGTGTAAGTCTTGGTCGTCGTTCCGTCCTCCGCCGTCACCACAATCGTAATCGTGCCGCCGCCGGCCGTCAGAGTTACCGGCACGGTCTGGCCGCTCGTATAAGAGACGCCATTCACCGTCATAGTCGCATTCGCTTGAGCAATCGCCGGGATGACATCCACGCTGGTCACAGCAGGGTCCACGGTCACCGTATAAGTTTCCGTCGCCGCATCGAAGCTCTGACTCCATGATCCCTCGCTCAGCGTCAGATTACTCAGCTTCGCATCCGCGCTCGGCGCCTTGGCCGTCTTCGTCTCCGCGAAGTTGGAGTAGCCGTAATAATAGCCTCCTGTTACGACCAGACGGAACACATACTCCTGCTCCGCG
>NZ_JCAMRT010000097.1:0-715 GCF_059821225.1 Paenibacillus sp. sg306046 | reverse complement strand
AACTCAACTTTCGCAGCTTGAAATCGGCAAATAAGCCTTGATGTAGCTGGGCAAACCGGCGATCCACTGCTGTAGTTGTGTTTGAATGAGTTTTGTGATTTTTTTGTTTGCTTTCTTAGCTACATCTTCGAGAATATCAATGAGCTGCTTTAAAGCTATAGCCCAATCGAGTTGGCCAACCTCGTCGCAGAGCAGATGGAATAAGCCGCCTAAAGTGCGATTGTCTGTGCTTTTTCGATGTTGCCATGCCAGCAGGATATATCGAGAAAACACAATGGTCGTGTGACTGATCAATAAATCGTAAGAACGGCCTTGAAATTCTTTCTGCAATCGCAGCAACGATTTGGCACACTTAAAAAACACCTCGATGTCCCAACGGATTCCGTAGATCCGAATGATCTCTTCTTCGGACAACGAGAGGTCGGTGCATAAAATGGCGAGCCATTCCTTCTTGTTCGAGCGATGACGCACAAAGACGATGGTAACGGAAATTCCCGGGGACAGCTTGGTACGAATGGAACGAAGGATGCCCTTGCTCCTTCTTTGAACGGGTGTAGCTTCGGAGTACAGCTCCTGGAGGGTTAATCGACGATCACCCACGAGATAGCGTTTCTTATCTGCCTTAACCATACCGATGACATCCAGTCCACGATCAAGCATCGCCCTAATCAGCGGAGCATGTGTAAACCAACTGTCCATAAGCACGTAAGAAGCC
>NZ_JCAMRT010000096.1:0-804 GCF_059821225.1 Paenibacillus sp. sg306046 | reverse complement strand
GCACACCGGCAGTCAGCGCACGATCGACCATGGCGGGAATGACCTCAGGTGCAGGCAATAGAGCTTCCATCCGCCGTTTGTACCCAGACGTCCGCTTATCCATGCCTTCCATGATGCCGTTCACTTGCGATTTCAGAGAAGCGAGCAAGGAGAAGTCGACAGGGATGAACGTATGACCGTCTGACCAACCGAGTGTGAGCATCCGAAATCCCTTGTAATAGCAGCCCGTTGCGTGGTCCTTAAACCTTGAAAGCAATTCGACCATTTTGCTGCGGTTCCGCTCAAACATGGAATCGTCGACCACAAATACGGACACGCGATTCTCTTCTGTCAGTGGCTGAACCTTGCGAATAGCGGAGGTACTGAGCAAGGACAAGAACCTACGCCAAGCGTAGCCACTATGATTGAGGAAACGATAGACGGTGTCTTTGCCAGGGAATGCTTCTCCCTTATCGCTTTCCAGCAAACGAAACCAATTCTTGTGATGGAACAGCAGGACGAAGACAAGCTGGAATAAGAATGAACAGGTATATCCGAATCTCTTCTTGAAGCCTGCTGTTTTCAAGTGCTGCAGTACTTTCAATTCTTTGAAAGACGTTTTGATTTCATTTGGAAGTTGATTAACCTGTACGTTTTGCTCTATCATATAGAGGACACCTCTTCTGTATGGTAGTGATGATCTCGACAATCTCACTTTACCAAATGAAGAGGTGTTTTTCTATTTTCGCAACTTCCATAATGAACTGGCCTTCAATTCAGTTACATCGTGCATTAAAGCCGATTTTCGTTCTGCGAAAGTTGAGT
>NZ_JCAMRT010000095.1:0-831 GCF_059821225.1 Paenibacillus sp. sg306046 | reverse complement strand
GATGATCGCTGGCTTCACTCCACGTGTTGTAGGTTTCCGCAAGCCACAAGACATACTCGCCGTCTTCATTATATCTATAGACCCATATTCCATAATTAGGCAATTCACCGCCGAGCATATATTCAAAGTAAGCATTTTTCTCAGCCATTTCGGCTTGTGAGGACTGATATATACGCCCGATGGTCAAGTCAAGCCCATCTCGGCCGGGAAGCGTCAGGTCCACCTGCTTCAAGCTAAGCGAGCCGGTCTGCGGGTCAACCGTTTCCGTCGCGCCACTGCGATCCGCCAGGTCGGCTTTGTTCGTTTCATTAATCAAGGTCGGGCCGATCAGACCGTTCAGCACGCGCTCGATATCCTTCTGGGTTTCAGCATACACCTGCCCGGTCCATGCGGAACAAATGAGCAGGCTAAATGCCACAATCCGCAGCCAGTGGGTGATCAGATGTCTCATCTCACATTACTCCCTTTTCCCAAGCTTGGCTTTCGCCTGCTGATAAGCTTCGAGCAAGGAGCGCAACGACCTGTTTTGTTCGGCGGCCTGTTTCTCCAAGGTGTTGAATAGCACGAGGTCCACGCCCTCCACGGCAGCGGCGGTGAGATCCTGTGCGGCGAGACGATCAGGCGGAATAGTCAGCTGCCCCGCGCCGAGCTGTTTCATCAATTGCGCTTCTGTGCCCGACAAGCCGTGCTGCGCATACAGCGGAATCAGCTCCTCCAGGCCGATAAGCTCCTGAAACTGCTTGTACAAAATGACGAGCTGATACGTTTCCAGCAAGGGCAGCTTCTGTTGCTCGATTGTGGCGAAGGCTTTCGGTTGCCTGGCTTGAAAAT
>NZ_JCAMRT010000094.1:0-831 GCF_059821225.1 Paenibacillus sp. sg306046 | reverse complement strand
GATGATCGCTGGCTTCACTCCACGTGTTGTAGGTTTCCGCAAGCCACAAGACATACTCGCCGTCTTCATTATACTTATAGACCCATATTCCATAATTGGGCAATTCACCGCCGAGCATGTATTCAAAGTAAGCATTTTTCTCAGCCATCTCAGCCTGCGAGGACTGATACATACGCCCGATGGTCAAGTCAAGCCCATCTCGGCCGGGAAGCGTCAGGTCCACCTGCTTCAAGGTGAGCGAGCCGGATTGCGGGTCAACCGCTTCCATCGCGCCGCTGCGATCCGCCAAGTCGGCTTTGTTCGTTTCATTAATCAAGGTCGGGCCGATCAGGCCGTTCAGCACGCGCTCGATATCCTTCTGGGTTTCGGCATACACCTGCCCGGTCCATGCGGAACAAATGAGCAGGCTGAATGCCACGATCCGCAGCCAGTGGGTGATCAGATGTCTCATCTCGCACTACTCCCTTTTCCCAAGCTTGGCTTTCGCCTGCTGATAGGCTTCGAGCAAGGAGCGCAACGACCTGTTTTGTTCGGCGGCCTGCTTCTCCAAGGTGTTGAATAACGCGAGGTCCACGCCCTCCACGGCAGCGGCGGTGAGATCATGCGCGGCGAGACGATCAGGCGGAATGGTCAGTTGCCCTGCGCCGAGCTGTTTCATCAATTGCGCCTCTGTGCCCGACAAGCCATGCTGCGTATACAGCGCAATCAACTCCTCCAGGCTCATGATCTCCTGAAACTGCTTATACAAAATGACGAGTTGATACGTTTCCAGCAAGGGCAGCTTCTGTTGCTCGATTGTGGCGAAGGCTTTCGGTTGCCTGGCTTGAAAAT
>NZ_JCAMRT010000093.1:0-860 GCF_059821225.1 Paenibacillus sp. sg306046 | reverse complement strand
GACGGCAACCTGTCGCTGCCCAGCCAGCCGGTGTACTATTTCCTCGGCAACTACAGCTCCGTCTATGATGTCCGCGGCCGACTTGACCGCATCGTGCTGTCCAATGGCCAGATCCTTGACTACACCTTCGATGACAACGGCAATTTGCTGTCCGTCATCCCTCTATCCCTCTAACGAAAAGGACTGATTCCGATGAAAAGGACGACGTGGTTCACCCGCTCCATCGCCCTAACGGTTTGCCTGGGGATGGTCGTATCCGGCTTCACCGCGCTGTCGATCAGCTTGGCCGAGGAACCGTCCGGCAACGAAGCTGTGACAGCGCCGGAGCCTGTACGTACACTGCCTCCTGCCGAGCCGCTATCCAGCGAGATGCAAACCGTCGAGGCGCGGTCGTCCATGACGCCGCTGCCCGAGCTGGCGACCCTGCCGACCTCGCCGGCAGCCTCTGCTGCGGCTAAGAGCGTCACAGCCGAAGGACGCGCAGCTCCTGCAAGCCCAGCAAGAGGTGCGGCAGCTTCTGCAGGCCTAGAAAAAGATACGCATGACCCGGCAAGCCCAGCAGCAAAAACGGCAGCACGAGCATCGGCAGCGCCCAAGCTGGACGAGCCGCAGGTGGAGACGCTGATGCAGGCCGGTCATAGCCTGCAGGATATTCTCAAGGCGAAACAGCTCGCTCGTCGACATGGCAAGTCCATGGAGGAGCTGCTGCAGGAGAAGGCCAAGCAGTCGAGCTGGGAGGCTGTCGAGCGGCCGCTGCAGGAGGCGTGGTACAAGCGAAGCCTGGCAGATTTTCAAGCCAGGCAACCGAAAGCCTTCGCCACAATCGAGCAACAGAAGCTGCCCTTGCTGGAAACGTATCA
>NZ_JCAMRT010000092.1:0-885 GCF_059821225.1 Paenibacillus sp. sg306046 | reverse complement strand
ACGATGCCGCTACGCTCAGCGTCGGCGCTTCTCCCACGTTCACCGTACCGCCCTGCGGCTGGCCGGTGATGCTTGGCGCGGTTGCGTTGGTCAGCGCGTTGACCGTCACCGTAACGCTTCTCTCGTAAGTGGACCCGGTGACCGTTTCCCACGCTGTGCCGTCCCACGCTTTTTTCTGGAACGTCACGGTTACCTTATAGCTGCCCGCAGCCACAGGCGTGTAGGAAGCGGTGTAGGCACTGCCATTCCAAGCAAAGCTGCCGTCCTGGCCGCTCTCCGTTGATGTCCAGCCTGTCGGGATGTACTGCTCGTCGCCGACAGCTTCACCCGATGCGGTCTGCCGATCCCCCGCTGCTGTCAGCAGCACAGAGCTTCCTGTAGTGACGGTCGTCAGATCAACTGTCAGCGTATTGGCATCGTCGTTGGCAAGCGTAGGGGCCCTACCGGTCTTCACCTCCGCGAAGTTGGAGTAGCCGTAATAATAGCCTCCTGTTACGACCAGACGGAACACATACTCCTGCTCCGCGCTCAAGCCCGTCGCCGTCGCCGAGGTCGAGTTCTCATCCAGCGCTNGTCTTCGTCTCCGCGAAGTTGGAGTAGCCGTAATAATAGCCTCCTGTTACGACCAGACGGAACACATACTCCTGCTCCGCGCTCAAGCCCGTTGCCGTCGCCGAGGTCGAGTTCTCATCCAGCGCTCCCGTCGATGCGTCCTGCCACGTATCTCCCCCGTCGGTCGATTGCTGCAGCTTCACGGCCGTCGCTCCGCTTCCCGGGGCGGCGAAGCCAACCGTCGCACTGCTGTGCGCTGCCGATGTCACGCTCAGCTGCGGCTCCATATACGTATACGGCTGGGTCCCGAACGCCATCTCCGTATAAATGTTT
>NZ_JCAMRT010000091.1:0-1018 GCF_059821225.1 Paenibacillus sp. sg306046 | reverse complement strand
TATAATGAAGACGGCGAGTATGTCTTGTGGCTTGCGGAAACCTACAACACGTGGAGTGAAGCCAGCGATCATCTCGATCTTATCATTCGAACCGAGGAAGGCGCCGTGGGCGGTTTTGTCAGTCCCTATTATTATGTTTTCGGCCTCCATCAATATTTGGAGCAAGGCACCTACATCCAAAGCGCATACGATCTGGGCGCCGGATGGTCGCTGATGTTCCCTTCGCTGGAGTGGCAGGAGACCTACTTGTATTTCCATGACGGAAATGGGCAGTCTTATCAGGTCGAAAACAAACAATTTCCAGACAAATCGGATAGTCCGAATAAACCGCTGGACCCAAACGGCACCAACTTGAAAAACTATACAGGGAAAGACGTGCAGCTGATCGAGGACAGTGGCAGCTATACCAATGGACAAGACAGCTCTGCTTACGTATTCATTGGCAGCGACAAGCGCAAATCCTACTTCAGCTCAAGCGGGAAACTGCTGGGAATTAAAGACCGACTTAACAACGAAATCAAGTTTACGTATGCTATTCGGGAGAGCTCGCTCGGCAGCCTGTCCAACCTGCAGCAAATTACCGACAGCATCGGACGTACGATCACATTTACGTATGAGCATACGCTCGACAAGCCTGCCTTCGATCCGACGCACGGGGAGAACATCACCGTGCAGGTACGCGATCCTGACGGATCGCAAAGCACCTTCTTCCAGTACACGAAGCGACGCGATCAGCTTACAACCCATGTGTCCTCAGGGGGAGGCGTGGATACGTGGTATGTTCCCTACTTATGGAAGGTTACGGACATTGAAGGAGATATCACGACCTATGACTATGAAATTTCCAACAATGCGTATGCGTTCTACCGTCCAGCCTACAGCAACGCTGCGACGGTTCCGGTCAAGCTGCTCGAAGCTGTTCAATACCCGTACTCCAGGACAGTCTACACCTACGATAAAGTTATTCGGGATCTAGGCAAGTCTGGCGATATCGAAATGAATCGAGTCGCTTCGCGTC
>NZ_JCAMRT010000090.1:0-1080 GCF_059821225.1 Paenibacillus sp. sg306046 | reverse complement strand
CGATGTCACGCTCAGCTGCGGCTCCATATACGTATACGGCTGGGTCCCGAACGCCATCTCCGTATAAATGTTTTTCCCGTTCCCGCTGAACGTATTGGACTTCTGAACGCTGTACCCCGCCTTGCCCGCCGTATCCGGCGCCTTCAGCTCGTAGGTGTTGACTGTTACAACCCCATGCTCGTTGACTGCCGGATAATGGTTCGTCGCATCGAAGCCGACGCTGTTGTTCGTAAGCGTATTATCCTTGACCGTTACGCTCGTATTGTAGTAGGCCAGAAGCGCGATGCCTGAGCTGGAGTAGCTGTTCGTCAGCGCCGAATCGAAGCCGTCGACGACGTTGTTCTCGATCACGACCGTCCCGCCGTATACATACACCCCGTACTCGTACCGGTCCGAGCTGCGCAGTCTTTCCGGGTACAGCGTTCCCTTCAGCGTGTTCCCGCGGATCTCCGCTTCGCCTCCGCGAATGTCGATCACATCCCGGAACGCGTTCGAGCCGTCGAACTCGCTGTTCGTCACTGTCACCAGGCTGGCGCTGCCCGGGTCGGAATGAATGCCGTACGTGACGCCCGCATTGGAGGCCGACCCGTCGTTTTCCCCGAAGAAATCCTTCAGCTTCGACCCGTCGAATTCCAGCTTACCGCCATCCTTCACGTTGATCGCGACCATGATCTTGCTGCTGCCGTTGCGCAGCGTCGCGTTTTTCAGATGCAGATAACCGCCGGATTTGATGTCGAACACACCATTTCCCGTATACGTGGTCGGCAGGTTAACTGTCGCATCCCGCGAAATCGAGGCCATCGGAATGCCCTGGGCGATCTTGATCTCCACCCCGTTTCCGTTCACCGTCACCTCGCGTTCGATCACGGAGCCGTCGATCGTATAATCCCCCGCGCTCACAAGATCAATGGTACTGACAAGCGGATTGTTCAAATACGCCTGCAGCGCCGCTCCATCCGCCGCCGTGACCCGCGAGCGCAGCTCTGTCTGGAAGCTCCACGTCGTCTTGTCCGCGATGCCCGCATACACCCCGCCGCTTCCGCCAGCCGCCGCACGGAACGCTCCCTCGTCGATCTCCAC
>NZ_JCAMRT010000009.1:0-220340 GCF_059821225.1 Paenibacillus sp. sg306046 | reverse complement strand
GGCGTAAACTCCCTCTTCAACTCACATGTAGAGCTTTCCACAAAAGTCATACGGGAATCTCCTCCTATCTAACACTAAACTAACCATTCTAACATTTTTCTTTTCACATTGTCAAAATGGGGACTTACGCGGCGCTTCTAATGTGACATCAAACTGTGACTACACCCGTAGAAGCCTGTGTGGCGTTATCTTCGGACAGGGGTTCATCAAGGTGTTTACCTGCCGTTAGAAGTAGCGATTGATGCTCCTAACGGCACTAACGCTTTCTACATTTACTGGCGCTCTCCTAGTTGCCCGGAGCGACCCCGGCCCAAGACGCGACATGATCAGCGGTCGGAAACTGCTCCATATCCACACCGATCTCGGCAATAATCGCCGCGGCGGTCACATGGCTAACGCCGGGAATCGTTTGGATCAACTGCTGCGCTTCTTTGTAAGTTTCCAGATGGGCTTCAATCACTGATGATTATCATTCTCCATGATTCCTTGACATTCCCGAAGGAGGTGGGCGTTGCACAGCGCATGATCAAACGAAAAAGGGTTTTGATGAAAGTAAAGCCAAGAGAGATCATGAACCAGGGGTAAGTTGTAACCGCTTTCGAAAAAAATACAAATGATCTATTATCCATCCATGGAGTTAATTGTAAGGTTTGTATATCATTTTATCAAACTCAATTCAGAGTGGCAGGGATACGAAGATCGTCTACACCGTCGGTGACAAACAGCTGAGCTGCATTCAACTGTTAAGGCTGTAGAAGGTCGCGACCTTGCATTCATTCGCTTGAAGGCGCTTTCAAAGTCTGCCATACAACATCAGAGGGAGGTGTTTTTATTGAAAGTCAAGCCACGTACGACGTAACCCAAGGGACAAGTGCGCAGTAAGAAACGGAGGGATAGTTGATGGTCAATTCGTGACCCTCTCACGACTAAAGTCGCGAGATTCCTGGGCTGAGTGCGTACCTGCTACAGAGCTTTTCCTGCCACAACCGCATATGTCAGCTTTCAAGGTGCGTACAAGCCTATTTTACCACACCATATTGTCGGATAGTTAATGGGGCATAAGCCATGCCCTATCCGAAGTTTTCTAACTAACGACTGAAGTCACGAGTTTGCGAAGACTATTCATCAAAAAATCCGAAATCTAAAAATCGGACGACTCTAAAACGAAATTTTAGAGGTTGCCTTAAGAAAAGGAGTAAACCGAAGATGAACCGTGAAAAACCCTTAATCAACGTCTCCCGCATCCTCGTAGTCATCATGCTATTCTCCTTATTCGCGTTTGCCCCCGTCCCGGCCGCAGCGGCCGGAGGCGAACCGACACTTGAACTGAACGACCTCATTGCACAAGCCGAAGCTTTAAAAGCCGGCAACGAGGAATTCCCGCTCCAGATTAGCCACACTAACGACGGATCCGATGTGAACAAAGCTTTCCCTTGGGTGTACGCCGACGAACTCAAAGATCTTAATAACGCGCTTGAGTTCGCACGCAATGCGCTCACTCCCGCCGGCGAAGCCATAGCCAGCCTTAAAGACGCAATAGTGAATTTCAGTGGAAAGATCAAAGCGGATGGTTCAGATCCCTATTTCCGTCTTGATCCGGGTCCTGGCAGAGTGCCTGCAAAAATTACCGGGCCCACCAACAACTGGAGTGCAAGAACCCCGCTTGACAGCCGTGTCCCCACCGACTTTGCTGGCGGCACATTCAAAATGATTCCGTATCCTTTTGCAGATTCCCAAGGCAAAGCTGATGTGCTCCAGATCAATTACGTCCATAACGGAAAAACCATCTTCGGAGGAATGACCCTTCAATCTCCGTTATCCCCGAGTGTAGATGTCCCCGCAGGCTCAACTATTGAGTTTGATGTGTACTATCCCAAGAGCGCGCAGGGAAAATTCATGAGGTGGAGAATCAGAAATGCCGGCTCTGACATCGATACCTACCTCAGGGAATACGATTACAACAACCTTAACCCCGACTGGATTGGCAGCTACAACGGTGAAACCTGGTTGTTGAAGCACACCAGCATTACCGCCACAGCAGGCATTTCCTCGAACTTCATTCTTGAGCTCCATGGCGAGAACGGCCGTCCCGCAGAAACCGGTATGCTTCTTGTCGCCAACATCAAAATAACCGCACCGGACCCTAACGGCGTTGCGCTTCCTAACGTTGTCAACAAGGAAAACCAGAGTGTCGTAACGCCTTTGAAGAATGTTTACAACAGGCAAAATGGCACGTTCATGGTCGGTACGATCGGAACCGGAGCAGTAACCGGAACCAGAGCCAATCACTATGAAATCTTTGTCGACGGCAACAATCTCAAGGCCGAAGGAACGCATCCCCGCGGCCCGAGCTGGCTGAAAAGCGTTACTGGCGAGGCTCTGAGCGGCGCAACGACCACCCCTGGTATAGGTGAGTACAGTTTCCCGACCAGCTCTTATCAAGCGATCAGGGATTCCGGAACTCCCGGACAGTATAAGTCTCACGCCCACGTTTTGGCATGGTACAACCAGGCCCCTGCATGGATGAGACAGATGATTCCCGCGACCCTCCCCTTGGGGTATAATGGAACAACCGATTACTACGGGTTGGGCAACGGCGTTACAACCACGGTTAAGGTAGACAAAGAAATGGCCAGAAGAGTGCAGTTTAACCACACCATGTATGTGATGCGGCACTTCCTGACGACAGATACGAAGTATGGCTCAAGTGTATCCCGCGGAGTAATCCCCTTCAATTCATGGGACGTACTCAACGAAGAGGTTCACGAAAGCCGCCACAGCGAAACCATCCCTGCGGACCCGAACAGTTGGAGACAGACCCTCAAAAACACCAACTGGCTTTCTGCAATGTCGGATGATCTAATTGGCGGCGACATCTCCGAACATTACATTTACTTGCTCTTCAAATACGCCCACATCGCGGCCCCCAACGCCAAGATGGCGGCGGCTTACAAAGCCAACTACGCTAACCTTCCCGGATACATGAAGCTCGACGGACACGACAACGTTGGCAGCATTGACGGGTATATCGTTAACGATCTTCCGAAACTGACCTATAACGATTACGACATTTCTAATCGCACCAAAGCGAGGACTGTATACAACATGGTTCGCGCACTGAACACTGCATGGCTCTCCGATCCGCTGTATGACGGAAGACCCCTTATCGAAGACATTGGGATCCAGGGACACGATTCGATTGGCAAGACCCTTGCAAGCGATAACCAATATGCCATGGCCCTTTATGCTTCTCTCATTGACGAAGGCCTTCTTTCCGGTATTGCCTACTCAGAACTTGATCTTAAGATGCTGACTACTACCCCAGGCGGCGGCGCGGTCGCTCCCGCAGTGCTCAATGTCAGACAATCTGACGCCCTTGGTTATCAGTACGCGCTGATGTACAAACTGTTCAACAGGTTCGCCCCTTACATCGATCACATCATCAGCTGGGGCGTAGCCGGTTCAGGATGGCAGGGAAGCTATGTGTTGTTTGACAGTCAGAGCAATGCCAATGCCGGCTACTATGGGGCCGTGAATCCTGACAGATTCGTTCTTGGACATTCATACCTGGATGATTTCTTTGCAGGCGAATACGAGAAACTCCAGAACAGCTATGCAATTGACCTTGGCGATCTTGGCATCTATACACCCGGTAATGGAGAAGCCAAATCGCTTACAGCAACAATCGCAGCTAACAACAGTGTGACACCTGGAAGTACTTTCACAGCAGCTGTTAGCCTGGATAGCGTGACACAAAGCGTGTACGCACAGGATATCACGCTAAACTATGATTCCCGCATATTCGATTATGTCAGTTCAGAGGGTGCAACCAGTAACATTCAGTTTCTGAAAGCAGATTCGGCTACCCCTGGAACAGTGAGAATCATTTCCGTTAATATCGGAGGGGTAGCTGGAACCAGTACACCCGTTTTGAATATAACCTTTAAAGTAAAGTCCGGTGTTCAGAATACAACTGGAACCATTGCAGTCTCTCAAGCGAAGACTGGCGGTCCTGATGGAACCGTAACCACTGCGGCACTGAGCAGCAAGACTATATCCGTTGCTACTATTCAACTGGATAAAACTGCTTTGAATACAGCAATTACGAGTGCACAAACCCTGTACAACGCGGCTATAGTAGGTACTCGACCTGGTCAATATCCGCAAGCAGCTAAAGACGCACTCCTTGAAGCAATTAACACCGCAATTGCTGTAAGAGACAATGCAAGCGCAACTCAAGCCCACGTTGACAGTGCCCTCGCAGCACTCAACACCTCCATTGATACCTTCAAAGCAACAGCCAATAAGTCTGCAGACCTAAACGGAGATGGAGACACCAACGTAGGTGATCTCGCGACTGTAGCTTATCACTATGGCAAGAACTCCACCAGCGCAGATTGGGCACAAGCTAAGGTTGCTGATATGAACGGCGATGACAAAATTGATATCTTGGATCTTGTGTATGTCGCAACCAGCATCAATTAATTCGTTAGTTATGCCCTATCCGTAAAATAGCAATCCCAATTACAAAAAAATGCCGCAATGGAAGAGGCCCTGAAAAAGTGTTCAATTAATAAAAGTGCAGTTTTCTCGAAATTTTGAGGAGACTGCGCTTTTTTCGATCAAAGGCTTCCTGGAATGTGATGCCCTCGGCGAGTTTTTTTTCACTGAAGGGCTTCGAATCTCTAATACGGAGGTTATCATAGTTCGCCTTCCTCCCATGCTACTTGGGCTAGAATTCCCTTGAGTAAAACCTATCTTGAAATCATTAGAATCATATATAATGATGACAAGATGTTCACAGTTAGATTCGAGGTGCCGACCCATGATTCTGAGTACCAAACTGCATATCCCGCAAACGCGGCGCGATGACCTTGTTGAGCGAGCGGCGATCACCGAGCTATTAAATCATGGATTAAAGAGTAAGCTTACATCCATAACGGCTCCCGGGGGGTACGGCAAAACAACGGCTTTGAGCCAGTGGCTGCAGCAGTCCGCCATACCTGCCGTATGGATTTCCTTGGGCTCTCAAGATAATGACCTGATTGAGTTTTGGAGCTATACGATCGCTGCGGTCAATGGTAAGATCCCCCATTTTGCGGAAGCGGTCACCTCGTATTTGCCATCCTTAAAGTCGGGAGCGTTTGAGCCATTCCTCTCAGCCATGATTCGCGAGCTTGACAGCCATTCAGATGAGTTGGTCATCATTTGGGATGACTATCACGCGATTGAGCTTGCTCCCATTCACGCCTCGGTGGCTTATTTTCTTGCGTATTTGCCCGCTCACATCCACCTCTATGTAACAAGTCGGGCTGAAATGCCCTTTCCTACGGCCAGGCTGCAGACGACCGGACAGATGGTGAAAATCACGATTCAGGAGCTGCGATTTCAACTTGCGGAGGGAATTCGTTACTTTCAGGATTGCATGGGATTGTCACTGTCGGGAGAAAAAATAGCAGTGCTGGTCGACCGCACGGAGGGATGGATCAGCGGACTGTATCTTGCGGCTATTTCGCTGCAACGAAGCGGCAATTATTCGGATTTTATCCGTGCCTTTAGCGGGGAACACCGCAACATATCCGATTATCTGTTTCAGGAGGTTTTTAGTCTCCAGCCGGGCGAGATTCAGTCCTTTTTATTGGAAACTTCGATCGTAGACAAAATGAACGGCCCGTTGTGCGAAGCGGTAACCGGACAAGCAAATTGCCAACAAATGCTGGAAATGCTGGAACAGCATAATTTGTTCATTGTTTCATTGGATGATCAGCGGAAATGGTATCGTTATCATCATTTGTTTTCCGAGTTTTTACGGAGGCTTTTCCGGCAGAGGTATGCGGGACAAGCGAAGGAATTGCATGTCAAGGCAGCCCATTGGCTGGAGGAGCACGGACTTTTGGAAGAAGCGGTAGAGCAACTGTTTATGGACGGACATTATCCCGAAGCAAGCACTTTGATCGAAAAGCATTCGCAAAATCTTCATGCGAAGAGAGGCGTGCTTTATCAATGGCTGCGCGATCTGCCGGAAGCCTGTTTTACGGGAAAGCCGGGAATTCAGTTTCTTTATGTCAAAGTGATGGTGGAAACCAATGAAATGGAGTTGGCGCAAGCCAGACTTCGCCTAATGGAGGACAAGCTATCCGATCCGGAATGGAAACCTTACGCAGGAACCGTTCATTTTTTGTCCGCGGCTGTTTCTTTTTACCGAAGAGATTTTCAACGAGCGAATGAATATTTTGAGATATTTGATCGGCATACGCCGGAGGGCAGCTACATCCAGATGATTGAAGCAAACTCGTTTTCCATATATTTCGATACATTATTGAGCTTTTTCAATGATTTGCATGATGCGGAGAGATTCTTTCATAAATGGATCAAGGTATGGGAAGCCAGAGACAATTACCCCTACGTCGGTTTTTTCTACAATACGTACAGCTTGCTGTTATATGAATGGAACCGCTTGGAAGAGGCTCAAGCTTATGCGGAGAGGGTTCTAGGGTCAACGTGCATGCAGCCCTATGCTCTTATTCTGTTAAGCGCTTCTGTCAATGCTGCGCGGATCTGTCAGGCCAAGGGAGATTCGGCCAAAGCGCTTGAATTACTTGAGTCGGTTAAGCCCAAGATTCATTCAGTAGACAAGAGCTTGTTTATGAGGAGGATCGAGGCGGAGAAGGCAAATTTGTCGCTTGTGAACGGTTCTTTCGATGAACATTGGCTGCAAACATGCGGCATCAGGCATACCGACACGATCCCGCTCGGTCCAATTAAAGAATATCTTTATTTGGCAAGCGCTCTTATAGAACAGAAGGAAATTGATGAAGCTTTGCAACTGCTGGAACAATTGTACCGGCTTGTCGATAAAGCTGATCGGACCTGGGATAAGGTTAAGGTGACCATCCTGCAAAGCATGGCTTTTTATCGAAAAGGAGATATGACGAACGCTGTAATGAAGCTGGAGGCGGCACTCCAATTGGCGGAACCGGGAAAATACATCCGCAGCTTCCTGGATGAGGGGGCCAAGATGGCGGAGCTGCTGCATGAATATATCCGGCAAAGGCAGATCAACCCTAACCGTAAATCTGCGAGCATGCTCTACGCCAGAGAATTGCTTCTGCTGATGTCGGATCATACGAATGAGACGGCAAGCTCGGGAACCATTATCACGAAACAGGAATTAAAAATATTACGGATGATTGACATGGGGCTGTCGAATAAACAGATCGCCGAGCAGCTCCAAATCACAGCCGAAACGGTCAAGAGCCATCTGAAAAGTATGTATAGAAAGCTTCATGTGAACAGCAGAGTACAGGCACTGAAGCAAGGAAAAGACTTAAATTGGTTGTAGAGGGCCATTTATCGCAATGAAGGAGATCATCATTATACAATAATGATTGGTATGAGGTATATCCCCCATTATTTTAACGTCCCTCCCCCTTAGATGGGGGATTTTTTTTGTGTTGAAATCGCCTTATATTAGGACTAAAGTGGCAATGATCGACAAGCGTGGCGAGGGCATGTCGTTATTTGTCGTCTGTAGTAATCTTGTATCGCTGCATCGCCGGTTACAAACATTCTTACAAATGAAGAGGTGTACACGAATTTATGAAACTCTTTACATCAAGACTCAAGATGGGGCCTTTCCGATCAGAAAGGATAGTTCTGGCATGCATACTCGCCTTGATGCTCATCCCTTTCATCGGTACAGGAAAAGCAGCTCATGCGGCAAGCCTGTCCATCGATACCGTTGTCGGGACGGGGACTGCTGGCTATTCGGGAGATGGAGGCTCCGCGATAGAGGCACAATTGAGTAATCCATTTGGCCTGACCGTAGACAGCAGTGGGAATCTCTATATAGTGGAAGCCGGAAATAACCTGATACGGAAAGTTGATACGTCTGGGACGATCAGCACCGTTGCCGGAACGGGGACTGCTGGCTATTCGGGAGATGGAGGCGCTGCAATTGCAGCTCAATTGAATAGTCCCAAACGCGTAGCCGTAGACAGCGGCGGGAATCTCTATATAGCAGATTCACTGAATAGCCGGATACGGAAAGTCGATACGTCCGGGACGATCAGCACCGTTGCAGGGACGGGAACTACTGGCTATTCGGGTGACGGTGGCGCCGCGACTGCGGCTAAATTGGGTACTGCATCCGCCGTGGCCGTAGACAGCGATGGGAACCTCTATATAGCGGATTATGGTAACCATCGAATACGGAAAGTCGATACGTCCGGGACGATCAGCACGGTTGCAGGGACGGGGACTAGCGGCTATTCCGGTGACGGAGGCGCCGCAACTGCGGCTAAATTGAATAATCCATTTGGCTTGGCCCTAGACAGTGCCGGAAATCTTTATATAGCGGATTTACGGAATAACCGGATACGGAAAGTCGATACGTCGGGGATGATCAGCACCGTTGCCGGGACAGGGACTACTGGCTACTCGGGAGACGGGGGCGCCGCGACTGCGGCTCAAATTTCCCCGCCAACTGAGGTGGCCGTAGACAGCAGCGGGATTCTCTATGTAGCGGATCCAGGTAATACGCGGATACGGAAAGTAGATGCGTCCGGGATCATCAGCACCATTACCGGGATGGGGGATCGAGGCTTTTTTGGAGACGGAGGCGACCCGACTGCGGCTCATTTGAATAATCCAAATGGCTTGGCGGTAGACAACAGAGGGAATCTCTATATCGCCGATACATTTAATCACAGAGTACGGAAACAGGGGTTACCCTTCACCTTGAGTTTTAACAGCAATGGCGGTTCAGCGGTGAGCAGCCAGACGCTAAGCTATAACAGCACGGCAACCCAACCAACCACTCCGACGAAAACTGGTTACACGTTCTCCGGATGGTATAGTGACAGCGGTCTGACGCATGCATTTGACTTCAGCAGCGCGATTACCGCTAATACGACGCTGTATACGAAATGGACGATCAACACGTACACGCTCACCTTTAACAGCAATAGCGGTTCAGCGGTAAGCAGTCAGACGCTAACTTACAATAGCACGGCATTACAACCACTTTCCCCGACGCGGGCCGGTTATACATTCGCCGGCTGGTACGGTGACAGTGGTTTGACGGATGCCTTCGACTTCAGCAGCACGATTACCGACGATACGACGCTGTACGCGAAGTGGATCAGATTGTCTATCGGCCTCGTTGCAGGGACAGGGACTCACGGCTACTCTGGAGACGGTGGCGCCGCGACTGCGGCTGAATTCTGGTATCCAAGGAGCCTGGCCGTAGACAGCGGCGGGAACCTTTATATAGCGGACTCATCTAATAACCGGATACGGAAAATAGATACGTCTGGGACGATTAGCACGGTTGCCGGAACTGGGGCCCTTGGTTACTCCGGAAATGGAGGCGCCGCGACTGCGGCTGAATTGTGGAATCCAACTGGCGTGGCCCTAGACAGCATCGGGAATCTCTATATCGTTGATGGTAGTAACGAGATACGGAAAGTCGATACGTCTGGGACGATCACCGCCGTGGCCGGGACGGGTACTACTGGCGCTGGCTATTCTGGAGACGGTGGCGCCGCGACTGCGGCTGAGTTGATGTTTCCACAAGGCGTGGCCGTAAGCAGCGATGGGAGTCTCTATATAGCGGATACATTTAATCATACGATACGGAAAGTCGATACGTCTGGGACGATCAGCACCGTTGCCGGAACCGGGAACGCTGGTTACTCTGGAGACGGAGGTCTCGCGACTGCAGCTCAATTGAATATTCCAATGAGCGTGGCTGTAGACAGCAGCGGAAATCTCTATATATCCGATTTAGCGAATCAACGGATACGGAAAGTAGATTCTTCGGGGACGATCAGCACTGTTGCCGGAACCGGGAACTCTGGTTACTCTGGAGACGGAGGCATCGCAACTGCGGCTCAATTGAACACGCCACAAGGTGTGGCCGTAGACAATAGCGGAAATCTCTATATAGCCGATTTATCGAATTCACGGATACGGAAAGTAGATGCTTCGGGGATGATCAGCACTGTTGCCGGAACCGGGAACGCTGGTTACTCTGGAGACGGAGGCGCCGCGACTGCGGCTAAAATGAATGGTCCAATGGGCGTGGCCGTAGACAGCAGCGGGAGCCTTTATATAGCGGATTCATCTAATAACCGGATACGGAAGCTAGGATTACTATACACGCTGAGCTTCAACAGCAACGGCGGTTCGGTGGTCGACAGCAAGCAGGTGTCTGGCGGCAGCACGGTAACACAACCAACCGCCCCGACACAGACGGGTTATCGGTTTGCAGGCTGGTACAGCGACAGCGGGTTGACGACTGCGTTCGACTTCAACAGCGCCATTACGGGCGATACGACGCTGTACGCGAAATGGACGACCATCACCTGTACGGTAAGCTTCGCCAGCAACGGGGGCTCGGCGGTAAACAGCCTGACCGTGAACGACAACGGAACAGCCACTGCGCCAACCGACCCGACCAAGACGGGTTACACCTTTGCGGGATGGTACTCCGACAGCGATTTGACGATTGCGTTCGACTTCAACAGCCCGATTACCGGCGATACGACGCTTTACGCGAAGTGGACGATCATCAGTTATACGGTTAGCTTCAATAGTGNCGATTTGACGATTGCGTTCGACTTCAACAGCCCGATTACCGGCGATACGACGCTTTACGCGAAGTGGACGATCATCAGTTATACGGTTAGCTTCAATAGTGACGGGGGCTCGGCGGTTACTAGCCAGAACGTGAACTACAACGGAACAGCCACTGCACCAACTGATCCGACCAAGACGGGTTACACCTTTGCAGGATGGTACTCCGACAGCGGGTTGACGAATACATTCGACTTCAACAGCGCCATTACCGGTGATACGACGCTTTATGCGAAGTGGACGATCATCAGTTATACGGTTAGCTTCAACAGTGACGGAGGATCGGCGGTAAACAGCCAGAACGTGAACTATAACGGAACAGCCACTGTGCCAACTGATCCGACCAAGACGGGCTACACCTTTGCGGGATGGTACAGTGACAGCGGGTTGACGAATACATTCGACTTCAACAGCGCCATTACCGGCGATACGACGCTTTACGCGAAGTGGACGATCATCAGCTTTACGGTTAGCTTCAACGGTAACGGAGGATCAGCTGTAACTAGCCAGAACGTGTACTATAGCAGCATGGCCATAGCGCCAACTGATCCGGCCAAGACGGGCTACACCTTTGCAGGATGGTACTCCGACAGCGGGTTGGCAAATGCGTTCGACTTCAACAGTGCCATTACCAGCGATACGACGCTGTACGCGAAGTGGACGATCATCAGCTTTACGGTAAGTTTCAACAGCAACGAGGGCTCGGCTGTAAACAGCCAAACCGTTAACTACAACAGCACGGCCACTGCGCCAACTGATCCGGCCAAGACGGGTTACACTTTTGCGGGATGGTACTCCGACAGCGGGTTGACGAATGCGTTCGACTTCAACAGCGCCATTACCGGCGATACGACGTTGTATGCAAAGTGGACGATCATCAGCTTTACGGTTAGCTTCACCGGCAACGGGGGCTCGGCGGTTACTAGCCAGAACGTGAACTACAACGGAACAGCCACTGCACCAACTGATCCGACCAAGACGGGCTACACCTTTGCAGGCTGGTACTCCGACAGCGGGTTGACGAATGCGTTCGACTTCAACAGCGCCACTACCAGCGATACGACGCTGTACGCGAAGTGGACGATCATCAGCTTTACGGTTAGCTTCAACAGCAACGAGGGCTCGGCGGTTACTAGCCAGAACGTGAACTACAACGGAACAGCCACTGTGCCAACTGATCCGGCCAAGACGGGTTACACTTTTGCGGGATGGTACTCCGACAGCGGGTTGACGAATGCGTTCGACTTCAACAGCGCCACTACCAGCGATACGACGCTGTACGCGAAGTGGACGATCATCAGCTTTACGGTTAGCTTCAACAGCAACGAGGGCTCGGCGGTTACTAGCCAGAACGTGAACTACAACGGAACAGCCACTGTGCCAACTGATCCGGCCAAGACGGGTTACACTTTTGCGGGATGGTACTCCGACAGCGGGTTGACGAATGCGTTCGACTTCAACAGCGCCACTACCAGCGATACGACGCTGTACGCGAAGTGGACGATCATCAGCTTTACGGTTAGCTTCAACAGCAACGAGGGCTCGGCGGTTACTAGCCAGAACGTGAACTACAACGGAACAGCCACTGTGCCAACTGATCCGGCCAAGACGGGTTACACTTTTGCGGGATGGTACTCCGACAGCGGGTTGACGAATGCGTTCGACTTCAACAGCGCCACTACCAGCGATACGACGCTGTACGCGAAGTGGACGATCATCAGCTTTACGGTTAGCTTCAACAGCAACGAGGGCTCGGCGGTTACTAGCCAGAACGTGAACTACAACGGAACAGCCACTGTGCCAACTGATCCGGCCAAGACGGGTTACACTTTTGCGGGATGGTACTCCGACAGCGGGTTGACGAATGCGTTCGACTTCAACAGCGCCATTACCAGCGATACGACGCTGTACGCAAAGTGGACGATCATCAGCTTTACGGTTAGCTTCAACAGCAACGAGGGCTCGGCCGTTACTAACCAGAACGTGAACTATAACGGAACAGCTACTGCGCCAACTGATCCGGCTAAGACGGGTTACACTTTTGCGGGCTGGTACTCCGACAGCAGGTTGGCAAATGCGTTCGACTTCAACAGCGCCATTACCAGTGATACGACGCTGTACGCAAAGTGGACGATCATCAGTTATACGGTTAGCTTCAACAGCAACGAGGGCTCGGCGGTTACTAGCCAAACCGTTAACTACAACAGCACGGCCACTTCGCCAACTGATCCGGCTAAGACGGGCTACACCTTTGCGGGATGGTATAGCGACAGCGGGTTGGCGAATGCATTCGACTTCAACAGCGCCATTACCAGCGATACGACGCTGTACGCAAAGTGGACGATCATCAGCTTTACGGTTAGCTTCAACAGCAACGAGGGCTCGGAGGTTACTAACCAGAACGTGAACTACAACGGAACAGCTACTGCGCCAACTGCTCCGGCTAAGACGGGCTACACCTTTGCAGGCTGGTACTCCGACAGCGGGTTGGCGATTGCGTTCGACTTCAACAGTGCGATTACCAGCGATACGACGTTGTATGCAAAGTGGACGATCATCAACTTTACGGTTAGCTTCAACAGCAACGAGGGCTCGGCCGTTACTAGCCAGAACGTGAACTACAACGGAACAGCCACTGCACCAACTGATCCGACCAAGACGGGTTACACCTTTGCAGGCTGGTACTCCGACAGCGGGTTGACGATTGCGTTCGACTTCAACAGCGCCACTACCAGCGATACGACGTTGTACGCGAAGTGGACGACCAACAGTTATACGGTAAGCTTCAACAGTGACGGCGGGACATTGGTCAGCAGCCAGACGGTAACCTACAACGCGTATGCAAGCGAACCGGCCGCGCCGACGAAGACCGGGTACACATTTGGCGGCTGGTACACAGACACGACGTATTCGACAACGTTTGTGTTCACAACCTCGATTACAGGAGATACCACACTGTATGCGATGTGGGCGGTGATACCGGTGACGGGAGTGACACTGGACAAGAGCACACTGACACTGACGGTAGGAGGTGGTTCAGCTACGCTGACCACAACCGTATTACCGAGCAATGCGACGAACCAAAATGTAACATGGGAGAGCAGCAATACATCGGTAGCGACGGTGGACAGCAGCGGCGTGGTCACGCCGGTAGCAGCCGGAACGGCGAAGATCCTAGTGACGACGGCAGACGGAAGCAAGTCCGCGACAAGCACGGTGACTGTAAACGCGCTGACTAGCGCCGCAGCGCCGAGCATTGATACGCAGCCGACGGATCAAACAGTGAATGTGGGAGGCAGCGCTACCCTGACCTTATCGGCCAGCGGAGGAGTCGCGCTAAGCAACCAGTGGTACAGCAGCGTGACGGACAGTGCCAGTGGCGGGACGCCGATTAGCGGGGCAACGGGCGCATCATATGCAGCACCGACCACAGTTACAGGAACGACGTACTATTACGTCGTGGTGACGAACACCGACAGCAGCGCGACAGGCAGCAAGACTGCTACAGCAACAAGCCGTGTAGCCAAGGTGACCGTCAATACGACCTCGTCTTCCGGACCTTCGGCGCCTACGGGGCTTGCAGCAAAAGCCGGGAACGGGCAAGTTGCGTTAACCTGGAACGGCGAACCTGGAACTGTTACCTACAATGTCTATGCGGGGACAGCCTCCGGCACCTATGGCTTAACCCCCATCGCGACAGTGAGCGGTGCGACTTATAGCTATACCGCAACAGGCTTAACAAACGGAATGACCTATTACTTTGCGGTAAAAACGATCAGTGCGAAAGGAATCAGCGGCTTCTCCAACGAAGTCAGCGCGAAGCCGGCAGCTGCAACACCAGACGCATCCAGCAATGCGAGCTTGAGCGGATTGGCGCTTTCGAGCGGCACATTAAGCCCGGCATTTGCTGAGGGCATAACAAGCTACACCACAAGCGTTGGCAACAGCGTGAGCAGCGTCAAGGTAACGCCGAGCGTTGCCGACAGCAGCGCCATAATGACGGTGAACGGAACGACCGTGACGAGCGGACAGTCGTCGAGCGCGATTGCTCTAAATGTAGGCAGCAACCCGATCACCGTGTCTGTGACGGCGCAAGACGGAAAGACCACGTTGACGTACACCGTGAACGTGACCAGAGCCGCATTAATCAACGCCGGCTCCGGTACTCCGATCCAGGTGACGACTGAACCGGTCAGCATTACCGTTCCTTCGGGCGTAACGAATGCCGAGGTTACCGTCGCAACGACAATAGTCGGGTCGAAGATGGAAGCGACGCTACCATTAATGGAAGTACAAGCTACTACCGCGCTGGGGAATGTGGGCGTAGCGATTCCGGACGGCACAACCATCACGGCTCCTGCCGAATGGGACGGTAGGATCAAGATGCCGCAAGTGCAAAGCACCAGCAGCGTAACGATTAACGGCGGCAACGTTAGCTTCGTTATTGAAGTCGGAGCGGCGGATATATCTTTAACGTTCGATAAAGCGGTGCGTCTGTTAATCCCGGACCAAGGGGACAAGTTGGCCGGCTATGTACGAAATGGCGTATTTACCCCAATTACGGGTACAATTACAGCTGATACCCAGACAGCGGCGAATAACGAAATTGCTGCAGGCGGAGACGCAGTCATTACGGTGGGCAGTGACCTTGTCATTTGGACGAAGCACTTTACCCAATTTGCCGGCTACACGAAAGTCGCCTCTACGAGCACGGGGAACACAGGCACGGGCACAACTGGCGGTCACGGAGGCGCCGCAACCAACTCTGCAACGATTTCGGCCGCCAGTGGCGGAACGGCAACGCTGAACGGAGTCACCGTTGAGGCGCCGGCCGGAGCGATGGCGAGCAGCTTTACAATCACTATAGATCAAGTAAGCGATACCTCAAGCCTGCCGGCAGACAACGCTTTGCAGCTCGCGAGCAAGGTGTACGAAATCAAGAAAGACAAGGATGGCGATTTTAGCAAGCCGGTCGTCATTACGCTACCTTTTGACAAGATGAAGATAGACTTTACCAAGTCAACAGCAGGAGTATATTGGCTGAACGAGCAAACCCGCAAGTGGGTGCAACTGGATAACCTGAAAGTCGACGAAGCGAAGGGAACGGCATCCGGCTCGGTGAACCATTTCACGAAATTTGCCGTGCTGACTTCGGACAAAGCGAAGACTGAGGAGCCTCGACCGCAAACAAACGGAACGGATTTTAGCGATATCCAGGGACACTGGGCGGAAGCCAATATTAAGCAAGCGGTAAGCATTGGCATCGTCAGCGGCTATCCGGACGGCACCTTCATGCCGGATCATACCGTGACGCGCGCGGAATTTGCAGTGATGCTGATGAATGCGCTGAAGCCGCAAGGAGACGGCGCGGCGCTGACGTTCACTGATAAGGCGAAGATCGGTTCTTGGGCACAAAAGTCGGTCGCACAGGCGGTACATGCAGGCATTATTACAGGTTACGAGGACAGCACCTTCCGTCCGGACGCCGAAATTACACGTCCGGAGATGGCAGTGATGAGCGTCAAGGCGCTGGGACAGTCCGTTGAAGTTACAACGGCAACAGGCTTCGTGGACGACAAGGACATTCCAGCCTGGTCGAAGGGCGCAGTGACGGCCATGAAAAAGCTTGGCATTATCCAAGGCAAAGGCGCAGAAGAATTTGCTCCTCTGGCTAGGACCACGAGAGCAGAGGCCGTTACGGTGCTGCTGAAAATACTGGCGCAAAAGAGCAAGTAAATGAATTCTTGCAAAGGCTGCTTTGAAGTCAAATTCAAAGCAGCCTTGTTTTTGAAGGTGCCGGAGCAAGTCCTAATGACGGCCATCTGCTAGAACATGAAGAAGATCGCCAACCACCTGGCCAAGAGGGCAGAATGAGGGCGATCTTCGTTATTTTTACGCAAATATCGGTTGAGGCTGCGCCACATCCCAATACATCCAAATAATCAAACGGCGACGAATTGTGGATTTGGCAAGCCAAGGCTCGTCTCCATAAAGACAAAAACACTATCCGACGTGATGGTGTTTTTTCATGCCCTTACCTTACTAAAGTATATCTTGTGCTTTTTCCTGATCCAACAGAGTAAATTAAGTTTTTTCTCACCATATCATGGAGCACCCTGCCCGCAGCTGTTTGACCCACGTTTAATAGATGTTCAACTGTTTTTCTGGCGATATAGGGGTTAACTTCTAAATATTTTAATACAGTATCTTCTGTGGACATGGTTTCAATACCTGCTACTTTATCTGAGCTAACAGATTGATTCCTATTGTATAGTGTAATCACAAAAGCATTATCCGAAGCCTGCAGTTCAGGTCCGAATTCATAACCTTGGTAACTGGTCATTATTTTGCTGATTCCCGTGCCGTAGGCTTCAATGAGCTTAAGACGATAAAAGATAGAAGCCAGCTTTTCATTTCTTGGTTGGGAAATACCTAGCATAATATCATTTATGGTAATCCCTTTTACAAGACCACCAAGCGAAACAAATTCGATGCGATCAGTATATATATTGATCAGAGTGCTTCCGCTGAAGGAATAATCTCTGTGAACGATGGAATTGAGCAAGGCCTCACGTATAGCGGCTTCGGGATAATCTCTCCTGTCGATTCGGCTGATTCCTTTGAATTGTGCGGCGGTCTTATTATGCAAATCGATATACTCATACACTCCTGTAAGTTGCTGCAGTAACGAGCCTGTAAATTCCCTTCTGTCTTTAAACAAGCTTTTATCGGGACCGTCAAAAACGGCAGCTTTGACAGTATGAGAGCATTGATCCGATAGAAGTAAACCTAAGTTGGTAAATACCTGATCGGGATTAATCAAATGTAATGTTTTCATCTGGCTTTCTCCAAAAGCTAGCTCTTGGTGTTTAAAGGCTTTCGCGGTCTCTACAAAGGTTATATCCTGATTCATGGAACGAATATCTTCATATTTTTCGCCGTCAGTCTCGATAATCATTCGCCTAATGGCAGCCTCAGATGCTGGGACGGACGACGTACCTTGTCTTACATAGACGCCAGATGGTTTAAGTCCTTTTTCTGCGATATAATAAGGTCTTGAGGTACCTCTCTGAATGGCGAGAACGATCACCTGAAGACCGTTAACTAGTGTGATGTTCGGGGAAGTAAACATCGAGATGTCAGGCTTAATGGAGTCGCGAAGCATATTCATAATTCGCGTCAGTACGAGTTCTGCATGATTTACACCCACTACGGTGCCGTCATCATCAATTCCTAGTAGTACCTCTCCCCCATCTGTATTGACAAAGGCGACAGCTTCTTTCTTAAGTTCAGGCGTAAACTCCCTCTTCAACTCACATGTAGAGCTTTCCACAAAAGTCATACGGGAATCTCCTCCTATCTAACGAAAAACTAACCTTTCTAACACATTCTAACACTTTTCTGTTCACATTGTCAAAAGGGGGACTTCCGGATCGCTTCTAAGGTGACATCAAAACTGTGGCCACACCAGTAGAAGCCTATAGTGGCGTTGTCTTCGGATAGGGGTTCAATTCCCCTCGCCTACCCTGACACGCCAAAAAGCAAGGCGCAGGAACACTTCGTAAATCAACGAAGCATTCTTGCGCCTTGCTTTTTTCGCTGAACGGACGAGTGTCTCCCGTCAATCCACGATATCTATGCTGCAGCTTGTCTCGCCTACAGCTCTGTCCATCTCAGATCGAGGCGGCGGACGGCCATTCGGTCAGCTTGACCGCATATTCCGCCACCGAAGCGTCCCGCTCACACAGCCGCTCCCAGGCATCTATACACACCGGGTCGAAATGAATACCGCGCTGGGACAACAAAAAGCTCATCGCCTCCTCATGCGGCATCGCCTGCCGGTATGCCCGTTTCGAGGTTAGCGCATCGTACACATCAGCAACGGCTACGATACGGGCCACAAGCGGAATTTGTTGGCCCTGCAGCCGGTCAGGATAGCCGGTTCCGTCCCATTTTTCATGATGCCAGCGAATAATCGCCAGCTCCTCCTTCATAAAGCCGAGCCGCTTGCACATGTTGTACCCGCTCAACGGGTGCTGCTCAATGACCAGACGTTCCTCCGGATCAAGCCGCCCCGGCTTGTTCAGAATCGCATCGGGCACCTGAATTTTGCCGACATCATGGACAATCGTGCCTTGTGCGAGCGCGCGGAGCTGGTCGGCCGGCAGATGCAGCTCCTCGGCGAGCCGGAGCGCATACAACGTCACGCGGAAGTTATGGCCTGCGGTGTAATGATCCTTTTCCTCCGTAGCAGCCATCAAGGACCTCACGCTCGGCGAAATGCGGCTTGTAATCCGCTCGAACGGATCGGCGGTGAATAACGACTTAAGCGCACCGGTCAATGACTGTCTGGCCCCGTATTGACCCAGCAGCCCGATCAGCATCACAATCATGGATGCCAACAGCAGGAAATGATACATCCACCAGCTCGCTTGCCAGGTCTCGCCGGTAGAAATAATCCATTGGGACACGACCAGCCAGCCGCTGCTGTACAAAATTGCAATTTGCAGCGGAAACCGGGAGTACAGGTAAGCATGGTAATAACGGTACATCGCATAGCTGTTCAAGGCCAGTGTCATGATGCCGAGCATGGCGTTCATCGGTTTCAGGTCAATCGGAACCAGCTCGACGACGTGCGGAAACATCAGCGAAGCAAGCCCCAAACCGCCAAGCAGCACCGTCCAGACCGGCACAAGCAGCCGATGATAGCGGGACAGGAAGCCGATCAGCCAACGGTCTGACGACATCGCGGACAAGCAGAGCCACATCGAGGCAAGCAGCACGCTGACTTGGGCGGAAACACCGGGGAGGTGAGTCGAATGGCTCATAATAAAATTAGGCGTGGCAAGACCGTGAACCATAAACATTTCAGCCAATGAAATAAAGGAAAGAGCAAGAAAGCTGACCTTGATATTCCGCAGACGACTGCCCGCAATCCCCACGAGACAAGCGGCGATCAGCGCGAGAAAGGCTACGGCGCTTACGATGTAAAAATGGCCGTTCGGCATCTCGAAGCGAGCATCCAGCTCCGGAAACCAGCGTAAGGAGGAATACAAACCAAAAGGTAAAAAAATACCAACCAAAGGTCCTATCAGCCCGCGATGCTTCATCGGATAATCTCCTTTTTATGCACCAAAAGTCTTGGTTCTTTAAGTATACCACCAGTTTATCATATCCGCCTCCCGTTCGCCTACGTAGTCTAAACAGCGCCCTCGCGGCATGTCCGCCATAACAATCAAAACGTCGGCAGCCGCCAAAATCGCAGTTGCAGACTTCGACAGCCACCCGTCCGGCATGGACAAGCCGCCACCCCGTAAAATGTTCCACATGGAACATTTTCTCCACAAAAAAGCCCGTTGCTCAATCCCAAGGGATCGGCAACGGACGCCAGGTCGCGCGCGAATCACGCAATATCATGGACAAAACCGGCTCAAGCAAACAACTCAGTGTTCCCCCAAGCCCAGTGAAACCTCGCTTCGGTTCTCCGGCACAACCGCCGTCTCCCCTTGCTGAATCCGGTACATTTGCGCATATCGGCCGTTTTGCCGCAGCAGCTCATCATGGTTGCCCCGTTCAACAATCTCGCCCCGGTCAAGCACCAGGATTTGGTCGGCGTTTCGCACCGTGGACAGACGATGGGCAATAACAAATGTCGTGCGCCCCTGCTTCACCACATCCAATGCCTGCTGAATGACTGCTTCGGTTTCCGTGTCAATATTAGACGTTGCTTCGTCCAAAATCAGAATCGCCGGATCATAAGCCAACGCGCGGGCAAATGAGATAAGCTGCCGCTGACCGGCCGATAGCGTGCTGCCCTTCTCAATGACTGGCTCGTCAAGCCCCTGGGGCAGCTGCCTAAGCAAGTCTCCGGCGCCCACATCGGCCAACGCCCGCTCCACTCGCTCCCGCGTGACCGCAGGGTCGCCCAGCGATACGTTGGAGCCGATCGTCCCGGCAAACAGAAACGGGTCCTGCAGCACGATCCCCATATGCTGACGCATCGTCTGGCGCGGCAGCTCGCGGATATCGAGTCCATCAATCGTAATCCGCCCCTGCTGAGGGTCATAAAACCGGAACAGCAGATTCAGAATCGAGCTCTTGCCTGACCCCGTATGGCCGACAAGCGCGACCGTCTGTCCAGGCTTTGCCTCAAATGAGACATTGCGCAGCACTGACTCGCCTTCTTTGTAGGCAAACTGTACGCGATCAAAGACAACATGCCCCTCGTACCGGGCAATTCGCCGTTCGGATACATCCTCGCCCTGCTCGTCGATGAGCGCGAATACCCGCTCGCCGGATACAAGCGCCCGCTCCAGATTAGGCAGCTGGTTGACGATATTGACAATCGGCTGGAAAAGCCGGTTCAAGTAATCGACGAAGGCATACAGCACGCCCAGCGACACGACTCCCGCGGCTCCGCTCAGCGATGCGCCTCCGAAATGCCAGATCAGCGCAACAAGCGCGATATTGCGGATTACCCCGACCAGATTGTATCCGGTCCAGGAATTCAGACTAAGCAGCCGATTCTGGTAATCAAACAGCCGCTTGTTATGGCCCTCAAACTCCTCTTCGGTCCGTTTCTCCTTGCGAAACGCCTTAACGATATTCATCCCCTGGATGGACTCATTAATCATCCCGTTAATTTCGCTGACTACGCTGCGGATGACGCGGTTATACCGTTTGGCGATCCGCCCGTACACCCAGATCCAGGCCGCCAGCGCAGGCAGCACAAACAAACAAATCGCCGCCAGCTGGGCGTCCAAAACAAACAAAGCGACATAAATGCCCGCCATATGAATAATTCCTGTACAAAAGTTAGCCAGTACATTTACATACAAATCGCGGATGGATTCCGTATCGTTTGTAATTCGCGACACCACCTTGCCCGCCGCCAAGTTATCGAAATACCGCACCGGCAACCGGTTCAGCTGGGCAAATACATCCGTCCGCATCGACCGGATGACCCGGTTCGCCGATGCTTGCAGGAAGTAGCGCTGCCCGTAGGTGAACGCCGCCGAAGCGACCAGCAGCCCAAAAAAAAGCCAGCATAGCTGCCAAATACCCGCCAGCTCCGGCCGGTAAAAAGCAAGCGTCTGCTCCCGGCTTAGCTTCTGGGCAGCATACGTCTGCCGCTCGCCGCCGCGTTCGATGACCATTGAGCCGTCCACATTCAAACTGCGTTTTCCGTCAAACGTGATTGGTCCGTCAATCCAGTAATATTCCCGCTCCAGCTGCAGCACGCGGGCTTCCGCCCCTCGTAGCTCGCCTTCGGCAAACCTGTCTGCTCGCTTGTAAAGCTTGCCGCCGTAAGCAACGGCGTACGGGTCGGATGCCGCCGCCCCGGACACGCTGCCCGGCTGTGGCGTGGCGCCGCTTCCTCCTGCTGTACCGTTCCCGGCAACCGCAGCTCCGCCTCCTCCTGCCGCTCCGTTGCCCGCGACCGCAGCTCCGCTTCCTCCTGCCGTTCCGTTCCCCGCGACCGCTTCTCCGCTCTCATACCACGGCTGCTCGATGCCGGATATATGCACGTCGATGATCCGCTTCGCAATCAGCGGCCCTGCCAGATCCGTCACGACAGCCAGCGCCAGCAGAAGCAAAGCCAACGCCAGCGGCCGCTTGAACTTCATCGCATAGGCGATCAGACGACGAATCGTCGCCGCCGTGCTGCCTGGCTTCAGCTCCGCTAAATCCGGCTCATAGTCCAGCATATCTCCCTGCTCACTCATGCTTGCTCCGCTCCTTCTTCTTCCGATTGGCCCGCCTCGACCTGCTGGCGTTCATACTGCTCCCGGTACCAGCCGCCCTGCTCCAGCAGCTCCGCGTGTGTGCCGCGTTCGATCACCTGACCGGCCTCCAGCACCAAAATCAGATCGGCATGCTGCACCGCCGACAGCCGGTGGGTGACGATCACGGTCGTCTTGCCTGCTCGGGCCCGGCGAATATTGCCGATAATTTGCGCCTCGGTACGCGCGTCAACCGCTGACATCGCATCGTCCAGCAGCAGAATGCGCGGACTGGCCAGCAGCGCGCGAGCCAACGATACCCGCTGCTTTTGCCCGCCCGATAAGGCGACGCCTTTTTCTCCTACCATCGTATCCAGGCCTTGCGGCAGAAATTTCAAGTCTTTGGCGAATGCCGACGCTTCCACCGCCGTCTGCAGCTTGCTCTCGTCCGCCGCCTCCCCGCCGAACAAAATATTGGCGCGAATCGTCCGTGAAAACAGAAACGGCTCCTGCGGCACATACCCAATCCATGAGTTAACCCGGTCCGGGTCCAGCTCGCCCAGCGAAACCCCCGCCAGTTCAATACGGCCTTCACCCGGCGGGTATTCGCGCAGCAGCTGCTTGACCAGCGTTGACTTGCCGCTGCCCGTTCGACCGACCACACCCAGCGTCTGCCCCGGCTCCAGCGTAAATGTCACCTCGCGCAAATTATCGACCGCCGAGGACGGATAACGAAAGGTTACTGCATCAAACACAAGTCGGCCCGGCTGCTCCGGCCGTACTCCGTTGGCAGGCTCCGGCACATCCGGCCTGTAGCCAAGCGTCTCATTTACCCGGTCCAGAGAAGCATTGCCGCGCTGCATGATGTTGATCAGCTCGCCAATCGCAAACATCGGCCAAATCATCATGCCAAGATATACATTAAAGGCAACCAGCGCGCCAATGGTCAGCTCATTGTGAAACACCAGATACGCGCCGTAGCCAAGACCGATCATGTAGCTGACCCCGACCAAAATTTTGATCGTCGGCTCAAACAACGATTCGATCTGCACGACGGCCAAGTTTTTGGCAAGCACATCCTCCGTAACCTCCGCAAATTGCCGCTCCGCCTTTCGCTCCTGCGTGTAAGCCCGAATGACACGGATACCGGATACTGTCTCCAGCACACCTTCGTTCATATCGCCGAATGCATCCTGCGCCTTCATAAACCGAGTATGAATCCAGCCCCCGTACAGGCTGACCAGCACCGCCATAATCGGCAGCGGCAGCACGGCCGCCAAGGTCAGCTTCCAGGATACAAACACCGTCATCGTTACCAACAGCGTCCCCATCCACAGCGTGGAGTCCAGCAGGGTCAGTATACCGAAGCCCGCCGTCTGGGCCACGGCCTGCAAATCATTTGTCGCGCGGGCCATCAGATCGCCTGTGCGGTTGCGTTCGTAGAAGGTCGGCGTCATTTTCAGAAAATGCCCCATCAGCCTGCCCCGCATCAGCCGCTCGACGACAAACGCACCGCCAAACAGCCGGTAACCCCACATGTACGAAATGACGTATACGACAACCGTAATACCAACCAGCAGCAGCAAGGTCCGGCCAATGTACGCCCAGGTCATATGTCCAAGGCCGATGGCGTCGATCGCCTGACCGACAAGCATCGGCGGAATAATCTCCAGTATACCGGCAATCAGCAGCAGCACGACCGCCACCAAATAGCGCCGCCACTCCTGCCGGAAAAACCAGCCCAGCTTGGTAAATATCGAAAACATCGGGTCATCCCCCTTTTTTATCAGGCCGCAGCTTGCGACCGGCACGCCACAATTCACGAGCTTCCGATAATCCGAATCATTTCATTAAGTCGACATACTTGCCTCACCTTCTAAACGCCGCGCACATCCTAAACTCAGTCCGCATGGCCGCTGCCTGCTCATAAAAAGCTTCGGATCGAAGCACTCTCGATGAAGATACATCCGTTTAAATTCCTATAATCTTCGCAAAAAAGGCACACCGCCCTCAAGCGATGTGCCTTCGTCTATAAAATGGACTGTGACATTCAGCGCATGACCGCCTAAGCACGCGGCCCGCATCCTGACTGCCAACAGACAGCTGTGGATTTACCCCCAACTCCCGATTGCCGGATGACCTGAATCAGGCCGCGAAGCGAGCTATGAAGTTGACGGTTGCGCGCGAAAGCGCCTGGATGATCAAGATGAGTCATTCGCATAAGTTCATGTCGCTCCTTTCCAGAATTGGGATGTGGGATGTTCTTATAAAAGGGTAGCATGCCCTTCCGCTTACTGTCAACGAAGGACAGGCTGATTAATTGATTATAATGAATCTTTATTCGTTTACGAATTGCTCGGCTTACCTCACACGTTTATCCAACACAAATACAGCTGCGTTCCACGTGGAACGCAGCTGCAGTTCTACCTACACCTTCACCTGCTGGATCGCCTGCTGCATATTGTGCAAATGGCCGTTCAGCAGCGACGACGCTTCCGATACTTGACGGATCATATCCAGCTGTCCGCTCGTCAGCTCGCCGATATGCTGTGTCTGATCGGATACTTCGTGCGCAATTTCAGCGATGCTGCCTACTGAGGCAGCCACTTCCTCCGAGCCGGCAGATAGCTGCTGCGCCGCAGCCGATACCTCCAAAATTTGCTCAGTAACGAGCTTGAACGCCGACACGGCATGCCGGAATGATTGCTCGGCTTCCTTAGACAAGCTGACGCCGGACGTGATTTCCCGCTCCGCTTCGTCCATCTGCTCGCTGATGCTCACACTTTCCCGGCCGATATTGCCGAGCAGCGCCGTCAATCCTTGCACAGCTGTCGAAGAAGCCTCGGCCAGCTTGCGCACTTCGTGCGCAACAACTGTAAATCCGCTGCCATGCTCCCCGGCTCGGGCCGCTTCTATCGAAGCATTCAGCGCAAGCAGCTTTGTTTGCTCGGCGAACTCGTTAATCGAGTGCAGAACCTCTTCCATTTCATTCGAGTAGCTGCGCAGCCGCGCAGCCGTTTCTACCGTCTGAACGGCCGATGTCGAGATAGCGCGAATTTTCGCATCCATGCGCAGCATGGAAGACTGGCCTGCCTCGGCTACTTGCAGCGCCTGCAGCGCCGCTTCGCTGACCGTGCTGGACGACTCGGAAATGCGGCCGATGCCGGTTGCCATTTCCTCCATCGCATGGGCGCTTTCGTCCGCGCTGCGCGTCTGTGAACGGGCGCCGGCATGAATTTGATTTACTTTGCCGTGAACCGTCTCGCTCATTCCCAGCATCCGGTCGGCATTACGGGCAAATTCCTCGGACGACAGCACCAGCTGATCGGATGTTTCCGCGACCCGGACAACCACGTTACGCACCAGCTCGTTTAAGTTTTCCGACATGACGACCATCGACTTATACGCAACGCCGATTTCATCCTCGGACTTGACCGGATGCGACTGCAGCATAGCTTTCGCTTCGGCCAGCTCTCCGGCCGCCATTTTCCCGGCGCTTGCCGTGATCATCCGCAACGGCTGCAGCATGCGCACGACCATGCCGATGACGACGCCTATCGCGGCCACCGTCACCAGCAGCATGAGCACATAAAACGCCCAGCTGTCGCGAATGACGCTCATCGTCAAATTTTGGAGAACGGAAGCATCCGTATCAATCCCCAGCGCTCCGATGGTGGCGCCGCTCGCATCGCGCACCGGCGCATAGGCCGAAATGTAGGTGCCATACTCCGGGTTTTGGATCAACGGAGAGGTAGCCGTTTCACCCGCCAGCACACGCTGCACGGCGTCCTTCGGCATATCGGTCGGCTCCCCGATCGGCGAAGCGTCAGGAGAGCCCTTGGGCTGCCCGTCGATCATAATAAAGGGGGTGCCGTCCGCCTCCACCCGAACGAAATAAACATAACGCGCCCCGACGGATGTACGGAACTTGTCCAGCTCCTGCCTGAGCGACCAATAAAGCTCTGTTTCCTGACGGCTTTTGAGAAATTCGCCATAACGGGCCGTATCCATCCCGGCGGCATAGCTTTGCGCAATCCGCATGTTATAGCTGCCGATCGCTTCCTCTACAGCCGACTGCGTGCGTGTCAATTGCAGGACAACGCTGCCGACGGCAATCAGCAGCATCGCAGCCGTCACAATGAGTAAAATTCGGGCGATCAGATGAGTTTTCAAAAATCGAAGCATGCGGAAATTTCCTCTCTCTCCAACATTGATAACGGTTTCTTTCCATTATAGCGAACAAGCTCTGCTGCGGTCTATCCATATTATATTTTTATTTTATATTCCCGATTTCCGGCCAGGCCCCTTCCTGAGCAGACGACGGCCCGACGCTGTCGAACACGGCAAAAAACGCCCTCCCGAAGGAGCAAGCGTCCTGCCTTGCATCGTCTATCGTTATCCAAGCCGGAGCAACCGGCACGCCTGTAAAAAGGGAGCTTGCCGCCTGTCAGCAGCATGCTCCCTTCAATAGCGCTGGTTTCAGCCAGCACGGCGGCTTTCAGCAAAGCAGCAACATTTGCGACAGCTAAGCGTCGAGACGGCGAACGTCCACTGTCACCTCCAGATGCTGCCCGCCTGATCCGATATACACCCCTTTGACCGGCACGATGTCCTTATAGTCGCGGCCGTGGCCCAGCTTCACATATCGCCAGCCGATCTCGGCCCGGTTCGTCGGATCAAAGCCGAGCCAGCCGGTACCGGGAATTTGCACCTCGACCCAGGCATGGGACGCCTGCTCGAAGTCGGCGCTTCCGCCCTGCAAGTCACCGACGAAGTGATAACCGCTCACATAGCGGGCCGGCACGCCCCGGCTGCGACACACAGCGATCATCAGATGAGCGTAATCCTGGCAAACGCCTCGCAGCTGCTGCAGCGTTTCGCTGACCGTCGTATGCACGTGGCTGGCCTCGGGGTCATAGGTGAGCTCCTGATGGATGCCTTCCATCAGTTCGCGCGCCCACGCAGCCAGCCCCTCTCCGCCGAACGGATACCGCTCCGCATACGCCAGCAGCTCTTCCGTGTCCAGCGTATAGGCGGTCGGCAGCAAGTATTCAATGTGACGGTCCTGAAACGCCTCGCCGCGCAGCAGCTCCAGCTGCTCAACCAGCGCCGCGGACGGCCGCGTAGCCGTATCCTGATCACGCGTCACGACGGTAGCGCGCGTGCGGATGACCAGCTCGCGGTGGGGCACATTTACACTGAATGCATGCACTCGGTTGCCGAAGTAATCCTCGTAGGTGAACAAAGACGCGGTCGGCTCGATGATCACCTCATGATGGTAGCACGATTGCCGTCCGTCGGTGCGCGGCGTAAGCCGCAGCTCATTGACACTCTCCGTGGCCGGCTGGCCGTAGCAATAACGGGTTGTATGCTGAATTTCGAGCTTCATGCGGTTGCCTCCCCGACCCGAAAAAATGCGCTCGCCATCATATGCCCCAGGCTTTGGCACGATGTCGCGACGTGATCCAGCAGCTGCTGTACCTTCGGAAACGTCATATCGTCCCGTTCCAGGCAGGCCAGCTCCGCCGTCAGCTTGCTGACCTGGCGGATCGCCCGCTCCCGGGGCGTCCGCAGCTCGCGCAGCGCTTCGATGCCGGCCAGGTGCTTCTCCAGCTGGGTGAAATTGAAATGAATCGAACGCGGGAAGAAATCATTTACGATCAGAAACTCCAGAATATGCTCAACCGATACCGCATCTGCGTAATACCTGCGGAAAGCCTGGTAGCCGCTCACCGACTTCAGCACCGCGAGCAAATAAGGATATGCCGGAACCTCATCCTCGCGAATGGCGGCGGCGACCGACTGAAGAATGCGGGCCGTATTTTCCGCACGCTCCAGGCAGCGCCCCATTTCGATGAAATTCCAGGCATTTTCGCGGAGCATCACCGATTGCTGAATGCCGTAGAAGGTCGCCGTCCGTTCCTTGATCTGCTTGAAAAACAGATGCGGAGACTCCGCCAATATATCATCGACCTTCTTGTCGCCCAGCCACAGGTAGAAGCCGTTCAACGCATCCCACAGCTCGCTTGGCAGCTTCTCGCGGAGCGTGCGCAGATTGCCCCGCGCCTGACTGACGCAGCAAAACAACGAGTTGGCGTACCCGCGGTCAAGCGTGATAAACGACAGCACATCCTTTTGCGTGAAGCTGTCGAACTGCAGCGTGTAATCAGCGCGCGCGCCGAAAGCGTCCACTAGCCTTGCCCATTTATGCTCCTCATGCTCGAAGTCGCCTTCATGCTGGATATGGTAATGCACGTCAATTAACCTCGCATGATTTTCCGCGCGCTCCAAATACCGGCCGACCCAAAACAAAGCTTCCGCATTTCGATTAAGCATCATTATTTCCGATCCCCTTCCGTTCAATCTCCCGGCTTTCGCGTTATCACTTACCGGCCCTGCCGCCCCCTCAGGCAAGCACCCATGTATCCTTGCAGCCGCCGCCCTGCGACGAATTAACGACCAGCGAGCCTTCCTTCATCGCCACGCGGGTCAGCCCGCCCGGAATCACATGCATCTGCTCGCCAGCTCCCTGCAGGACGAACGCCCGCAGATCAATATGGCGCGGCTGCATCCGACCGTCCTGAAACACCGGCGCCCGCGACAGCTGCACCGTCGGCTGCGCAATATAGCGACCCGGATCGCGCCGGATCAGCTCGGCGAACGCGTCGATTTCCGCGCGGGTGGCCGCAGGGCCGATCAGCATCCCGTAGCCGCCGGACAGCGACGTTTCCTTCACCACCATGTCGGACAAATGCTGCAGCACGTACTCCCGCTCCTCCGGACGCGACAGCAGGTAGGTCGGCACGTTGCGCAAGATCGGCTCCTCCTGCAAGTAATAACGGATCATGTCCGGCACATACGCGTAGATCGCCTTGTCGTCGGCCACCCCGGTTCCCGGCGCGTTGGCAATCGCCAGGTTGCCTGCCCGGTAAGCATTCATAATGCCGGCTACGCCGAGCATTGAATCCGGCTGGAACACAAGCGGATCGAGAAAATCGTCATCCAGCCGCCGGTAAAGCACGTCAACCTGGGTCATCCCCTTCATACCGCGAATGTACAGCTTATGGTCGCGCGCAATCAGATCGCGGCCCTCAACGAGATGGATGCCCATCTGCTGAGCGAGAAAGGCGTGCTCGTAATACGCCGAATTGTATTCGCCCGGTGTAAGCAGCGCGATGACAGGCTCCGACTTGCCTGCGGGCGCGAGGCTGCGCAGCATGGTCAGAAACCGGTTAAGGCTGTGGTCCACATCGCGGAGCGAGCAGGACAAGGTCAGCTCCGGAAACAGCTCCTTCATAATAGAACGTCCCTTGAACAAGTAAGAAAACCCGGACGGGGAACGGAGATTATCCTCCAGCACGAAATATTCGCCGGATGCATCGCGGATCAGATCAATGCCCGAAGTGGTGATGTAGGCGCCGCCCGGCACGTCAACGCCCATCATTTCCGGCCGGAAATAGCAGTTGGCTATGATCATCCGTCTGGGCACGATGCCGTCCTTAATGATGCGCTGCTCGTGATAGACGTCATGCACGAAGCGGTTCAGCGCCTTCACACGCTGGATCAGACCAGCCTCCAGCATCGCCCAATCGGCCTGGGGAATAATCCGGGGAATGAGATCAAACGGAATCGTACGCTCCAGCGGCTGGGACTGCTCCGGCTTGTAAAGCGTGAAGGTGATGCCCTCTTCCAGCATTCGCCGCTCCATGCCCTGCTGCTTCGCCTTCAGCTCCTCCCCGCGCATTCGGGAGAAGCTGCAGTACACTTGCTCATAATGCAAGCGGACAGGCTCCTCGGCGCCAAACATCTCATCATAAAAAGCTTGCAGCGAATACGGCGCACAAGATATACGATCGCCAGTAGACATCGGAACCGCCCCCTTCTAATCCCCTTCAATGTATGTTATTATTAATGACACAATATGAGTGGTGAGTGGAAATTTTCTAGATATTTTGTTATTTATACCTATTATCATAATTTTTATATCCCATAACGTCAATATATATGACATTAAAATGTATTAAATATTTTTTATTTTCTGAAAAGTTATCCACTTTTTATCCACAATTGGTCCACAGGCAGCAAAAAAAAGCCCCGTTCCCCTGACCGACAGGAGAACGAAGCTATACGGTTCATCGCCATGAACCGGTATTGAATTAGTACGCGAGTGTAAACAAGCCGTTGATATGCGACAGGTAGCGAAGGTTGCTCGCTTCCTTCATCAGGGAAGCCGGCAAGCCTTTCAGGCGGGTTTGGTTCGCGCCTAGGGTAGCAATACCGTCCTTGCGTCCCAGACTCGCCAGCGTACCGGAGAATACCGGGCTGAACGATTGGGCAGGCACGCCTTTGAAGCTTGCGAAAATATTGTAGCCGATCGCTTCGCCCATTTGCCAGGCGATTTGAGCTGTCGGAGGATATGGGCGGCCTTCCGGACCCATTACCACCGCGCTGTCGCCAGCGACATACACATCAGGATGGGAGACGGATTGCAGCGATTCGGTCACGCTTGCGCGGCCGCGGTTCACTTCAATGCCACAAGCGCCAACAAGTGCGTTGCCTTGTACGCCGCCCGTCCATACCATTGTATTTGTTTCGATCGAGCTGCCGTCTTTGAGCGATACCGTTGTTTCGGTTGCTTCAGTAATGGCCAGACCGGTCAGGAACTTGACGCCGCGCTTCTCAAGGCTTGTTTGGGCGCGCTCGATATGCTCGGCAGGGAAGCCCAGCAGAATGGACGGACCCGCTTCTACGGTATACAGAGACACGTCGGCAAAGTCGACGCCGTTTTTACGGCACAGCCCAGGAAGCATGTCCGCCAGCTCGCCGACAAGCTCGATGCCTGTCAAGCCGCCGCCGCCGACCACGAAGGTTGCGTCCGCTTTGTTTTTCGACTTGGCATACTCGGCAATCCGTGCTTCCACATGCTCGCGAATGCGGTTGGCATCGGCGACCGATTTCAGCGTGAAGCTGTTTTCCTTCAGTCCAGGAATGCCGAAGTAAGCCGTTTCGCTGCCAAGGGCGATGACAAGCGCATCATAGTTGTAGGTGACGCCGCTTTTCAGCACAACGCGCTTCTCGTCCAGGCCGATCGTTTCGACTGTATCAATACGCAGGTTGATATCTTTGCCGCGCAGCAGCTTTTCCAGCGGAAGAGCTACCGCTTGCTCGCTCACATTACCGACAGCCAGACGGTGCAGCTCCGTAATAATCTGATGTGTAGGAACTTTATTGACAACCGTAATCGTCGCTTCTTCAGGGGTTAAATATTTGCGGGCCGTCAGCGCGCTAAGCAAGCCGCCGTAACCGCCGCCCAAGATCAAAATGTGCTTCGACATACTGATTTATCCTCCGTTCTGGATTAACGAAAATTATTCGCCTTGTTGTTTTTGCTGATTGCGCTGTGCGGAAATTTCCAGGAAGGCTTGAGCAAACCGGAATGTTTTTTGCACTTGCGGGTCCTTCAGCATTTTGAGCAAGCCGAACAGACCGATCGTCGCCGTCTCTGCCTGCGCGCGGTCATTTGCTTCGATAGCGCTGGCTGCGATGCTTTTCGCGCCTTCCACAAGCGGAACGGCAACCTCGCTGATTCCGCCCTTGATGTCTTCGATGAAAACCGAATCCGTTGCCAGACCTTGCACCACATCGTACGTTTTGGTCAGCAGCGTGACCATCTCAGCCAGCTTGGGCAGGTTTTCCACCAGCACGGTCAGCGATTGCTGCACCTCCGGCTTCATCAGTTGATCCAGCACGTCTGCGGACTCGCGTGTGATCGTTTGTGTCGATTGAGACATAAATAAACGTCCTCCTTTGCATTGAAAAAATAGAAGCCCTGGTGTCCGGGATCATCCTGTTCGAGCCTTACTTAGGCTTCTGATCGGCGTGCGCGTTACTTATCTCAAGGCAAGTTCAGCTGCGCTGAAAACTTATGCGTTCTGTAATCTTAAGAAGTTCACGTTCAGGGATCAATAAACCCGCCTAATTGTACCAAATTTCACAACATGCTCGATAAAAGATTCAGGCCCGAAGCGGAGCCCTATGTTACTTCTATTATAACTCCGGATGCCCAAAGTAAGAAAAGCCAATTTCCGACAAATGTGAACAATATGTGAACAGAGTTTAAAAACCTCACGGACTATGTCCGCGAGGTTCGTGTACGTCCTATGCACAGCCAGTAAATCAAGACGGCCGTGATATTCGCAGCCGCCATCACCAGCCCCATCGGGATCGCGGAGCTTTCCCCGCCCAAGCCGACAAGCGGAGCGACGAGTCCGCCGAAAATAAACGACTGGACGCCGAGCAGCGCAGACGCGCTTCCGGCAGCCTGCGACTGGCCAGCCATCGCCAGCGGAAAAGCCGACGCCCCGACGACGCCGACGCAGGATACGGCGACAAACAGCGGCGGTAAAATCCAGACCAGGCCCGCTCCGGCGTACACGCCGGCCAGCAGCACCAGTCCGCTGAACGCGGCCAGCGTCAGCCCTGTCACCAGCAGCCGGCTTTCGCTAATCTTCCCGGCTAGACGCCCGGTCAGCTGGCTGCCGAGAATAATGCCCAGCCCGTTCATTGCAAAGATAAGGCTGAAGCCTTGCGGCGAGACGCCGTACAAATTTTGCAGCACAAACGGCGAGCCCGCGATATAAGCGAACATGGCGGCCGTCACGAAGCCCTGCGACAACGCGTACCCCATAAAGGAACGGTCGCGGAGAAGCCGCGCAAACGTCGCGAACGTTTCCTGCGCTCCGCCCTGCTGTCGGCGCTCGCGCGGCAGCGTCTCCGGCAGCCCCAGCGCGACCGCAAGCATCGTCAGCAGCCCGATGCCAGCCAACACGACAAATACGCCCCGCCAAGACGTAAATTCCAGCAGCTGCCCTCCGGCAATCGGAGCGAGAATTGGCGCTGCTCCGTTCACCAGCATCAGCAGCGCGAAAAACTTCGTCAGCTCGGTGCCCGCATATAAATCGCGCGCAATCGCGCGGGCGATTACGATCCCGGCCGCACCCGCTACGCCTTGCACAAACCGCAGCGCTACAAAGGCAGCCGCCGACGCGCTCAGCATGCACAGCAGCGATGACACCGCAAATACAGTCAGCCCAATTAGCAGCGGACGGCGGCGGCCGTACTTGTCGCTGAGCGGCCCCGCGGCCAGCTGTCCGAGCGCCAAGCCAAGCAAGCAAGCCGTCAGGCTAAGCTGCGCCATCGAGGCGCTTGTGTTCAGGTCACCCGCCAGCTGCGGCAGCGCAGGCAAGTACATATCAAGCGACAGCGGCCCGAAGGCCGACAGCACGCCTAACACAAGCGCCATCCATAACCGGCGTGATTGAGCTGGAGAAGCAGCCTGCCCCGGCCTGTCGGCGGCGCCGGCCCGCTTCGGTTGTCCTTCCAGACTTTCTTCCATTCAGAGATCCTTCCCTTCCTTGTTCAACCACATTAACCCTGCATAAGCGCTCAACCTGAGAATGCTTGCCGGGACAACGTTTTTCAAAGTAGGCGATAGCGGAGCATAGGCAGGAACAGGTCTACCTCCTCCTCTTCCTGCCATGCATGCCTGATCGCCTGCCCGGGCACACTTGGCGGAGGAGATCGGCTGCATCTATAGCCCGTCGCGCTCCAGTTGGTTGTTATAGGCTTCCAAGTGCTCGCTCAGCCGCTTGATCTTGTCCTCAAACTCGCGGACCTCCTCCTCCGGCAGCGACGCAAAAATCGTATCCGCACGGCTGGCAAAATGCTGCCGCCAGCGCAACAGCTGCTCCATGCCCACGTCCGTCAGGCGAACAAACATAATACGCCGATCCTCCTCGGAGCGCACCCGTTCAACCCACCCTTTTTCCTCCACTTTATCAATCAAATTCGAAGCTGCTCCGATCGTAATGCCAAGCGCGGAAGCTACGCAATTGATCTTGAGCATTTCCTTCTCCAGCTTAAATACAAGCGATACAGCTGACGGCGGTATGCCAGCCTCCTGGCTGACAAAGCACAACGTTTGTTTCAGCTTGCTGTCTAGATCGAGCAGACTGCGCCATAGCGAGCTGACCGGATGCTCGGACATCGTGCCTCACCTCACTGATGATCTTATTTTTATTTGTTTACCGTTGACAGCAGAATAACGGATCGGTTATATTTTAGCACAACTACTATTCTAATAATAGTATTTTAATAAAACTAAATGCGCTCACGCGCTAAAGGAGATCGCTTTTATGGAAAAAGACCTTCCCGCCTCCGGCACCTTCCGCGAAAAGCTGGTCATCCGCCTCTGGAGCTTGACCGTGCTGCTGGTCGTCATGAATACGACGATGTTTAATGTGGCGCTGCCTACCGTCGCGCATGATCTGAATCTGACGCCGACAACGGCTTCGTGGATCGTGACGGGCTATTCGATTTGCTTTGCCATCGCGTCCATTGCCTATAGCCGGCTATCTGACTTTCTGCCGATTCGCAAGCTGCTGCTTGTCGGGCTGCTGCTGCTCGGCATCGCGTCGATCATCGGACTGACCGCCAGCAATTTCTACCTGCTGCTCGCAGCTCGGCTGCTGCAGGCGCTGGGCGCAGCAGCAGCCCCGGGCCTCGGCATCGTGCTGGTCACCCGCTTCGTTCCGCTGGAGCGCCGCGGCCAATCCATGGCCTCCATCATTTCGGCAGCTTCGTTTGGCTTCGGGATCGGCCCGATCGTCGGCGGCGCACTAACCCAATATTTCGGCTATACATCGTTATTTGCGGTCACGTCCCTCGTGCTGCTGGCGCTGCCGTTGTTTCTTCGTCACCTGCCTGCCCAGGAAAGCTCGTCCGTACACTTCGACGTACCGGGCGCTTTGTTCATCGGCGTAGGCGTAACCGGCCTGCTGCTGTACTTGACCGGCCAGACGCTGCCTGCGCTGGCTGCGGGCCTGATCGCCCTGACCGCGTTTTGGCTGCGTATCCACCGGACTTCACATCCGTTCGTTCAGCCGGCTCTGCTGCGCAACCGCACCTATATGAACTTGTCTGCGCTGAATCTACTGGCCTATGTGTTGAACTTTGCCATGCTGTTTCTCATGCCGCTGGTGGTGATCAAGCTGTTCAACCACAGCTCGGTGTTTGCAGGGCTGATGATTTTCCCCGGCGCTATGCTCAGCGCGCTGCTCTCGCCGTTCATCGGCCGGGCGATCGACCGCGCTGGCAACGTGAAGGTGATCATCGGCGGCTTTTCCACCCTTGCGGCGGCTATGCTTGCCTTTGTCCTGCTAGGCGTTCAATCGCCTTATGGCCTGATGGTGTCGTATATGGTGATGAGCGTCTCCTTCTCTGCCGCAGGCTCCGGAGTGTCCAATGAAATTTCCCGAACCCTGCATAAAGATGAGATCGGCAGCGGCCTCGGCATGCTGCAGCTGACGCAGTTTTTCGGCGGCGCGCTTGGCGTCGCATTAACCGGAGCCAGCCTCGTCTGGCAAACGAACCGGCCGTTGGCCTCCGCTTATGAAGCCGAATTTTGGGGCATGCTGGCCGTAGCCGTTCTGGCCCTGCTGCTCGCCCTCCGGTATGTACGGGCGAAAAAAGCAGCAGCCGGCGGCATGAGCCCGATGCCCGAGCAGGCTTGATGTGTGGCGGCCGGGCGAGCCTGACTCGCGCGTAGACGACACAGTGACACAGCGTACTTCGTGCTGTGTGGCTTGTCAGACGCTTGGCAGGTTTGACACTGACACGAAGTCACATCTAGCATCCTTCGCTCACTTAAATTTCTCGCATCCATACACGCCCGGAACAACAAGACTCAACACCGCTAACTTGCAAGTGCCGCATAACGTAATAGTTCCATCCTACAGATGGCTTACGTTATGCGGCACTTGTTTAATTCCGCACGCAGAAAAAACTGCTTGGCTAATAAGTATGATATTTCAGAGGGCAGGAATGTCCCCTGAGAGAGGACGTTTACAGAACTTTGTCTTTTAAAAGGCGGACATAAGGGGACATGATCACGATCTACGTATAGCCGAGCTAGAAATCCATATCTAGCAGTATATAACCCATCAACATCTAGATCTGGACATGTGAGCAACAGGAGAACTGACGAAGCAATGTCCACTGAGCAAAAGACACATGTCTACTGGATATGGACATACACGAGACAAGGAGCCCGACTCCACAGCTCCGCAAATTGCGCAGCGTCATTTGCATCGGCGATCGAGCCGGAACGAAGCCCGTCACCCAGCGAAAACGAAACGCCGTAAGCTTTCATAATTTCGCAAATTTCCTCGAAATGCGTGTACAGAAAGTTTTCCTTATGATGAGCCAAGCACCAGGCCGCCATAATGGAGCCGCCGCGCGAAACGATGCCCGTCACCCGCTGGGCCGTCAACGGAATATAACGGAGCAGCACGCCCGCATGAATTGTGAAGTAATCCACGCCCTGCTCCGCCTGCTCGATCAGCGTATCGCGGAATACTTCCCAGCTTAACCCCTCCGCCTTGCCGTTCACCTTCTCCAGCGCCTGATAGATCGAAACCGTCCCGACCGGAACCGGGGAGTTTCGAATGATCCATTCGCGTGTCGTATGAACATGCTTCCCCGTCGACAAATCCATAATCGTATCCGCGCATAATGCAGCTGCGACACGTTGCGCCCCGGCTTCGCCCGCCGCGGCCGCGCCGACGCCGGAAATGGCTCCGCCCCCCGCTCAGCCCGCGTTGCCGCCGAACCAAAGCCGTCATCCGCCGGCCTTGTCGAACGCCCTTCGTACGCCTCCGTATCGCCGCGCGGAGCGAGGCCGGAAGCGGAGGATAAGCAGGCAACACCAACGGCTGCGCCCGCCTGCGGCGGACCCGTCTCGTCTGGACATGAACGGCAAGCGGCCGGCAGACAGCCGTCCGGCTGCTGCGCTTGACATTCAAAAAACCGCTCCATCGAAGAAGCGGTTGAAGGTGCAAACATACGCTGACAACAGCATGTCCACTCGGCCAATTACAGCTCCGTTCCCTGGACATCCTTGTTGTGCGATGAACTCACTTTCCCACTTTCCTACGCTGGCATAACCCAGATCAGGTTCAAAGGGACCAAAGCGTAACGCTTTATCTCAGCCATCGACGGCGCCCCTAGTGGATTTCCTAGGTATACTACACTCATTCTATATGTTGGATGACAATGGGCGAAGTTTTCGGCACCCCCGTCTTTCTGCCGGGCAGCAGCTCGCGGACAAGCTTCAGCGGCTTCCACTCCTCCGGCAGCAGCCGCTGGTAAGCCTGTTGTCGGTAACGGTCGTCGATCAGCAGCAGCGCACCATAATCATGCTCCGTCCGAATCAGCCGTCCCCCCGCCTGCAGCACCTTGTTGATGCCGGGAATAACATACGCGTAATCGAACCCGTTTTTACCTGTACGATCGAAATACGACTTAATCGCGTCCCGTTCCGGGCCAAGCTGCGGCATTCCGACTCCGACGACCGCCACCCCCGTCAGCCGCTCCCCGGTCAAATCAATACCCTCGGCAAACATACCGCCCAGCACGGCAAATCCAAGCACCGGCTTGTCGCGTCCCGCCTGAAACTCCGCCAGAAAGGCCGCCTGCTCCTCCTCGCTCATCTCGCCATGCTGCACGAGCAGGTGAACGGACGGGCAGCTTTGCTCTGCGAAGCAAGCCAGCACCTCGTTCATATACGCATAAGAAGGAAAAAAAACGAGCCGGTTGCCTGGCTTTTGCTCCCCAATTAACGTATGCAGCGCCTCGGCAATGACGGCCTTCGAAGCCTCGCGATCTTTATAACGCGTAGACAGCGGCAGCAGTCCGACCGCCAGCTGCTCCTTGCGAAACGGCGACGGAATTGTCACTGCGTAATCATTCGCTTCGCCGCCCAGCATGTCCCGGTAATACCCTAGCGGGGACAAAGTGGCCGAGAACATAATTTGCGACCGGTAGCCTTTGGCCATCTGGCGCAGCAGCGCCGACGGGTCGAGACATAGCAGCTTGAGCCGCACGCCCCCGGACGACCATTCGGTCAGCGTCACGAACCGTTCGTCATACGTATCAAGCACGCGGCTGTACCGCTGACAGGCGAAGTATGTATCCAACAGCAGCTGCCGCAACTCACCCGTACCGGGTCCGGACAACTCCCGCTCCGCCGCCTGAATAAACGACTCCACACATACGCCCAGCTCTTCCGGCGGCTCTCCGTGAACGCAATGCTTGGCTGATGCGCCCGCTGAGCTAACTATTGCTCCTGTGGCTCCGGTCTTTCCCGTGGCTTCCGTTGCTCCGGCCGTCTCGGCTGATCTGGCCGTTAAACCGGTCATCCCACGAGCTCCAGAAGCAGGCAACAGCTCCCGCCCTATACCGTCTGCCGCGGCCCAACCAACCCCTGCATCGGCTGCGGCGCATGCTTTGCGCCAGGCGATAAAACAAGCATTCACCGCCTTGGCGGCCTCGTATACCGCGGCGTTTACACCTTTGTACGCACGCTGCAGCGCCAGAAACGGCGCCTTCGTCAGCTCCGCCGAATACATGTCCCGGCCGCGGTCCACCAAATTATGCGCTTCATCGACAAGCAGCACGGCTTGCCGCTTCTGCTCCTCCGATTGGCGCTTGAGATAAACGCGCGGATCATAAATGTAATTGTAATCGCACAGCACGGCATCGGCCGTATAGGCGGCGTCCAGCGACAGCTCAAACGGGCAAACCATATGCCTGCGAGCGTATCGCTCCACCGTTTCCCGCGTGATCAATGTCTCATGGGTCAGCAGATCAAGCAGCGCAGCCTGCACCCGGTCATAATGACCGTCGGCAAATGGACAAAATTCCTTGTCACAGCGCGTTTCCTCCTGAAAGCAAATCTTGTCCTTCGCCGTCAGCGTAACGGACCGCAGGCGTAAGCCTCCCGCCTTTAACAGCGCGAGCGCTTCCTCTGCCGCCGTACGGGTCAACGTTTTCGCCGATAAATAAAATACGCGCTGGAGCAACCCTTCGCCGATCGCCTTCACGGCCGGGAACAGCGTGGACATCGTTTTACCCGTTCCGGTCGGGGCGCGGGCAAATAAACGACTGTCCTGCGCAATCGCCGTGTACACCGCGCCCGCAAATTTCCGCTGCCCGCTCCGGTAGGCGGGAAACGGAAACGCCAGCTGCTTGATGCTCGCATCCCGCTGCTGCACATGATCAAGCTGCAGCCGGGCATACGGCGCATAAGCCTCAGCATACCGCTGCAGCTCCGCAGCCAGCGCTTCGATGTCCGCTTCCCGCTCGAAGCGGAGCTGCTCCCCGGTCCCCGTCTGCACGTAAACGAGCCGCAGCCGCATGACTGTCAAGCCTTCACGCACCGCGTACAAATACGCGTAGCAAGCCGCTTGAGCCCAGTGGACCGGATGGGAATTTTCCGTCAGTCGGCTCAAGTCGCCCGAGGTAGACTTGATCTCTTCAATAATAGCCTGCTCTCCTGCGAAGCGCAGCCCGTCGCAGCGCCCCTCCAGCCGGAACGTCAGCTCGCCGTGCTCCACCGTTCCGTCCAGATGCACCTCCTTGCGGTCCGGTTGTTCATACGTTTGCTGAATAGCCTGATGCGCCTTCGTCCCCTCAGCCAGCGTCGTCATCGTACGAAACCCGGCTTCGATGCTGCCGCTCATATAAGCGTACTCAACAAAGGCTCTGACCGAAATGCCGACCTCCGTCGTCATCGTATTCACCTGCCCGCCCAAAACATACGTTCGTTGCCGTTTAGTATATCATGCGCCGCACAAGATTACGACGACCCTTCTCGCCTGCGCAACCTATATTCCGGGCCAAGACAGTCGCTCAGCTCGACCCTCCCTCACAAAACGCCCTGCCTTCGCTCTCTCCCGGCTGCTACGGGCCCTGCCTACGTACGCTCCTCTGTGCGCTACACTGCAGGCCGACTCGCGCTGAACTGGCTTTCGTACAGATCCGCGTAAAAGCCGCCCGCCGCCAGCAGCTCGTCATGGGTACCCTGCTCGATGACTGTGCCTTGGCTCATAACCAGAATCAGATCGGCGTCACGGATCGTGGATAGCCGGTGGGCGATGACGAAGCTCGTGCGTCCCTGCATCAGCTCGTTCATCGCCTGCTGGATGTGGGCCTCCGTACGGGTATCCACGCTGCTGGTCGCTTCGTCGAGAATCAAAATCGGCGGGTTAGCGAGAATCGCCCGGGCGATGGTCAGCAGCTGCTTTTGCCCCTGTGAAATATTGGACGCCTCTTCATTCAGCTTCGTCTCGTAGCCGTCCGGCAGCGTGCGTATAAAATGATCCGCATAGGCAGCCCGAGCTGCGGCCACTACCTCCGTCTCGGTCGCCCCGGCGCGGCCATACGCAATATTTTCGCGAATCGTGCCATTGAACAGCCACGTATCCTGCAGCACCATTCCGAGCTGGCTGCGCAGCTCATGCCGCGGCAGACTCGTAATATCGACGCCGTCGATTCGGATGCGGCCGCCGTTCAGCTCATAGAAACGCATCAGCAAATTAATCAGCGTCGTCTTGCCTGCGCCAGTCGGCCCTACGATTGCCACCGTTTGCCCTGGCCGGACGAGCAGATTCATATCTTGAATAAGCAGAGCATCCTGCTTGTAGCCGAAGTCCACATGCTCGAACCGAACCTCGCCCATCGACGCAACGTTTGCTGTCCGTGTCTGTGGCGGCGCGTCCGCCGTCTCCTCCTGCTCATCCAACAGCTCGAACACGCGCTCGGCGGCGGCAATGGTCGATTGAATGATGTTGGCGATTTGCGCCGTTTGACTGATCGGCATGGAAAACTGGCGCGAATACGAGATAAACGCCTGCACATCCCCGATCCGGATCGTGCCCTTCATGACCAGTACACCGCCCACGACGCTCACGAACACATAACCGATGTTGCCGACAAAGCCCATCAGCGGCATAATGACGCCGGAAATAAATTGCGACCGCCATGCGGCATCATACATCCGGCCGTTGATTGTGTCGAACTTCTCGATGGACCTCTGCTCATGACCGAAGGCCTTTACAATCGTATGCCCGGTGTACATCTCCTCGACGTGTCCATTTAGTTGGCCGAGCGACTGCTGCAATGTGCGAAAATGCTGCTGCGAACGCTTCGTCACGCCCTTGATCACAACGAAGCTGAGCGGCAGCGTTACGATGACAATAAGCGTCATCAGCGGACTGATCGTCAGCATCATGACGACGACCCCGACCAGCGTTACCACAGAGGTAACAAGCTGTGTCAAGCTTTGCTGCAGCGTACTGCTGATCGTTTCAATATCGCCGGTTACGCGGCTGAGCGTCTCGCCATGCGGCCTGGCATCGTAATACGTAAGCGGCAGCTTCGCCAGCTTGCCGTTGACAGCCGCTCGCAGATCGTAGACAATCCGCTGCGAGACGCCGGCCATCACATATTGCTGCACATAGCCGAACAACGCACTGACGATATACAAGCCCGCCAGTACGAGCAAAATATTGGCGATATACCCGAAGTCAATCGCCGCGCCCGGCACGCCCTTCACCTTGGCCATCATGCCTTCGAACAGCTTTGTTGTCGCGTCCCCCATAATCTTCGGGCTGACGATGGAAAATATCGTGCTCAGCACCGCCGCGGCCAGCACAAGGCCAAGCGACAGCCGATGCGGCTTGAGATAGCCCGCCAGCCGGCGCAGCGTACCCTTGAAGTCCTTCGCCTTCTGGGCCGGACCCATCATGCCCGGGCCGCCGCGGCCGGGACCGAAGCCGAAGCCCGGACCGGGGCCGCCAGAGCCTCCCGTTTTGCCTGACGAAGCCGGAGAGCCGCCTGTGCGATCGCCAGCTGCGAAATCGGACGCCGTTTGTTTCATCGAGGTCGTGCTTGGTCTATCACTCATGCGCTTTCCTCCTCCTTCAGCTGGGAAGCTGCAATTTCGCGGTACACCGGCGAGGACTGCAGCAGCTCGCGATGCGTGCCCTCCGCAACCAGTCGTCCCTCATGCAGCACCAGAATCCGGTCGGCGTCCATCACCGTGCTCACCCGCTGAGCGACGATCAGCACACAGGCGTCAGCCGTTTCCGGCCGCAGCGCCGCGCGCAGCTTGGCATCGGTTTTCAAATCAAGCGCCGAGAAGCTGTCGTCGAACACGTAGATGGCCGGACGGCGCACCAGTGCGCGGGCAATCGCCAGCCGCTGCTTTTGTCCGCCGGACACGTTGGTTCCGCCTTGAGAAATCGGCGCCTGGAAGCCTTCCGGCATCCGGCCGATAAACTCGGACGCCTGCGCAATCTCAGCCGCGCGCCGCACCTCATCAATGCTCGCCTGCTCGTTGCCGTAGCGGATATTGTCCGCTACCGTGCCGCTGAACAGCACCGCCTTCTGCGGAACAAATCCGATCTGGCGGCGCAGGCTTTCCTGGGTCATGCTGCGCACGTCGGCGCCCCCGATCAGCACCTGCCCACGCTCCACATCATAGAAGCGCGGAATCAGATGGATCAGCGTCGATTTGCCGGAGCCGGTGCCCCCGATAATCGCCGTCACCTCGCCGGGCCGCGTCTCAAACGAAATATCCATCAGCGCGGGCATCTCCGCACCCGGGTAACGAAACGTGACATTACGGAACTGCACCGAAGGCCGCTCTGTGGCAGCCTCCGCCGAGCCGTCGCCGTCCAGAATATCCGGCTTCATCGACAGCACCTCCTGAATCCGGACAGCAGAGGCAGACGCACGCGGAATCATCACAAACATCATCGAAGCAAACACAAGTGAAAACATAATTTGCCACGCGTACTGAATAAATGCGATCAAATCGCCAACCTGCATATGACCCTGATCAATACGGATGCCGCCATACCAAATGATCGCGATGCTTGCAAAATTGAGCACCAGCATCATCACAGGCATCATCGAAGCCATCATCCGGTTTACCCGGATCGCGGTTTCGGTCAAGTCCCCGTTGGACGCGGCAAATCGCTGCTGCTCATGCTCCGTCCGGTTAAACGAACGGATAACGCGCACGCCCGTCAGCTGCTCGCGCAGCACCAGGCTGAGCCGGTCCAGCTTCGTCTGCATCGCCTTGAACAACGGCCCCGCCTTACGGAAAATGAAAAAAATAAATAATCCGAGCACCGGGACAATCGCGATCAGCACCAGCGACAGCTTGGCGTCCTTGGACACAGCCATCACGATGCCGCCGATACACATCAGCGGAGCCATCACGATAACCCGCATCATCATGCCCAGCACCTGGTACAGCTGCTGAATATCCTGGGTCGTGCGCGTAATGAGCGAAGCTGTGCCGATCCGGTCGAACTCCTGCAACGAAAATTGCTCGACATGGGCAAATACCCGGCTGCGCAGGTCGCGGGCGAAGCCGCTGGACGCCTTGGCCGACCAGTAGCTTGCGCCCACGGAACAGGTTGCGCCCAGCGCCGCCACCAGCAGCATGAAGCCGCCGATCCGCCAAATGTAAGGCGTGTCGCCGGTAACGACGCCATGGTCTACAATATCCGCCATCAACGTTGGCAGGTACAGATCCGACAGCGACTGGAGCAAAATAAACACCAGCACCAGCGCGACCGCCGCCCGGTACGGCTTTAGGTACCGAAATAAACTAAACATGCTGCGTCCTCCCTATACATTTTAAATCTAAATATTTTAATTATATAATATAAATATATCGGAGTCGCGAAACGGTGTCAATCGGGCGGCAACGCCTTAGCTGCGGATGGAGGAAGAAACAATTGTCTGACCGCACACAGCCTGAGTTCAATCAGCTTGCAGCGACTACTCAGCTTTCCAGGAGGACAAACTCGCGCGGATTGGACCGGATATGCAAACTTATTCGCTTCAAGCTATCCGGGGCGATCTCCGTGAAGCGTTCAAACAACGAGCTTACAGCGGCGAGCCGTTCACGCTCCTGATCCAGGTCTTGCGCATCAGCTCCGTCCCCCGGCATATCTGGTCTGCGCTTCCGGGCTTCGAGCAGCTCCTTTGTTTCCTCAAGCAAGCCCAGCATCGCGGTATCGCCAAAATAACGCAAGCCACCCGTTACTCCAGACCAATAACCCGGTTCATCCAGCAAGTATCCGATCCACGCAGCGTATTCGTCGACCGAGTTTTTGGCATGATCGTACAAGACTCGAAACATACACAAAGCCTGCTGGCCCTTGGTGAGCCGAGAGATCACTTCTGTTTTCACAGACCTATCTTTTCCCCGGATTTGGAGAAGTATCGGTTCCATACATACCCACCCGAGTCTTTCGTCCTCCAACGTGTCAAAAACCTGTTTTTTTACCGTTACTAATGCCATGTAATCGCTCCTTTTAGTATTTGACTTTCATGAATGTCAATTAAAAAAGTAAAAAAAAGCTTCGTACAGAAGCATTTTCGACGAGGCTGCATTCGTGCGCTAGCCGTAGTGTTTTCTTGCGACAAAGCTTCATATGTCAGACACCACATCCGAACTTTCGAAACGATCTACTCGCGTATTTAGTACAGCTGCAGCCGACTCGATCACTTGCTCCAGCCGCGCCTCCAGCTGCTGCTTCCTCTCTGGCTCCGAAGCTCCCTGCAAGATGAGGTCTTGGTTCAGCTTGTCCAAATAATTCATGCCTTGCGACACAGCGCCCCAAAATTGCATAGCCATCAGACTTGCGTCCCCCTGCCGAATCGTCCGTTCGCTAATCCCCTTCTCAATAGCTTGCGCCATAGTCTGCAGAAAATTTTTCACCCATGCAAACGGCGAGAACGGCTCATCGGTATACAACTCATGCACATCCGTGCTGATTCGCATGTAAAAACGAAAAACCTCCGGTTCGTCAAGCACCTGCTTGCAGACAATACGCGCATATCCATGGAATAGATCAGGCGACGGACACTCTTGTGCGAAATGAGCTTGCGTAAAGCGCTCGGTCTTATCCATCATATGCTCGTATAACTCACGAAACAGGGCTTGCTTGTTTTTGAAATAATGGTAAACCAGCCCGCGCGCCAGACTGGCCCGTTCCGCTACTTCCCCGATCTCTGATGCCGCAAAACCTTTCTCCGCATAAACAAGCATCGCTGCTTGCAAAATTTCTTGCTTCCGCTGCTTGCGAATTTCTTCATTTTGTTCTTTGGTACGTGGTGACATCGTTGCCCCTCGCTTTCATTGACATTCATGACAATCAAAATATAAAGGGAAATGGAGCTGCTGTCAACTTGAAGGATTTAAGTGCTGCATTACCTATGATCCGTTATAATAGGAGACATACCGTAAGCGCTTGCTCATGCGGGCATCGGATTACCTGGCTAATAATCGCCGTGCCAGCGCAAGTGTCGGACGCTTCGCCTTATTACGACGCATCTCGCATTTCACCTCATCAAGGAGCTGATCCACCGTTATGATGGCCGACCCAGCGGTTCATTGGCAAAAAACGATAGCCGGGGTTCAGCTAGACCTCTCCGTCGCGGCTTATACGAAGGTCGCCGATACCTGGAGCAGCGACGATATTGCCCCGTCGTTTAACAAGTTTTATTTTTTCGCGGAGGGGTCGGGCTTCATCAAGCTCGGCGAGCAGTTGTACCATCCGCAGCCCGGCCAGCTGTTCCTGCTCCCGGCCGGACAAGTGCATGCCTTCGGCACCACCACAGGCGACACCTTCGGCAAATATTGGTGCCACTTCACAGCCGTCGCCGCCGAGCTGCCGTTGTTCCGGCTGCTGGATGTGCCGCCGTTCGTGCGGATCAGCCGGCCCGCGCAAGTCGAGGATACATTCCGGCGGCTGATCGATTGGCACCGGCAGGACACGCTGAGCGCAGGCTTGCGGGTAAACGCGCTGCTGCTGGAGCTGCTGTCCGTCTTCCTGGACGAAGCCGGATCTGTCCGGTTCCGTTCCGGCGCCTCCGCCTCGCTGGACAAAGTCAACCAGGTGCTCCGTTATATCGACGAGCATCTGTCCGCGCATCTGACCTTGGAGGCGCTCGCCCAGGTCGCGCATTTTCACCCGAACTATTTGAGCCGGGTGTTCAAAAATACGACCGGCGTCTCGCCGATCCAATACGTCAACCGACGGCGTATGGAGAAGGCCAAGCAGCTGCTGTCGCTGTCAGGGCTGAATATTTCAGAAATCGCCGATTCGCTTGGCCTGGAGATGTCCTACTTCTCCCGGCTGTTCAAGGATCATACAGGCTTTTCCCCCAGCCAATTCCGCGAGCTGTCCCCGTTTTCGCCTTAGGAAACGGGGCGGAGCAGCTGCTCTGTCTCCTACGCTCGCCTTCTGTCACCTCCGGTCGCTATCGTGGACCGGAAACCGGCATTCTAAGTTTTATTGCACGTTAGGGGTAGAAGATGTTGTTCTTGGTTGTCGTGGCGCATTACCGCAGAGCAGCACCTCCTAGGTGCCTACCAATTTTTTGTAACATATTCAATGAAATCTGTTTTAATGGATTGTATTGCATCTTCACTAGGCATCTTTATAAATCTAGACATGTTTCGGATCTCTTCATCAAAGTAGAATAAGAGCATTTCAATAAATTTAATTTTATTGTCTTCTTCTTGATGTTTAATTAACTCAGTTATAAATTGATCTCGTTCTGTCTGCATTCACTGCCCTCCAGCAATCCTACATTAAATCTTCTATTTTTATTTTGTTCCCCAAACATTCCAATCCTTTCCTTTTCCACTTACTTATAGCCTGCTGCGATATATGAAGTTCGTCCGCAACTTCTTTCTCCTTCAATCCATCTACATAAATTCTTTTAATGATATAGCGGCACTTCTTTGAAGCGATGTTTTGAATTAATTCGTCAATTTGTATAAAGTCTAATCTTTCCAATAAATCTCGAGGATTATGCGGGCTTTTAATAGCAAAAGGTCGGGCAGGGTTCATCCCGCTCGACCTTTTTGCATTATTTCATATTAGTAGCGTATTTATTTAATCTTTCTTTGACTGCCATAATTTCTTGTGGCGTAGGTATCTCAAGTGCAGCTTTTCCCTCTGAACCGGAAACATAGTAGATTTTATATATCAAAGGAATTAAAATTGAAATTTCATTTTGCAACATGGAATATCTTTCTTTGTCACGTTCCATGAACTCACTGTACGATCAATGATATCCGCATAAGCCTCAATCTGTACTAGCGTTAGACTCATTGCATTTAAGGAATCAAGTGAAGGAACTTCATTTTTATTTTTGGCTAGTTCATCATAGCCATTTAAAACCATAGTGAGCGCATGACCTATGATACTTTCTAATTTTATATTCTCATTTTGCTTCTGATTATAGATAATCGATACTGCAATCAGCAAAAAGATACCTATAACAGATATCATTATAATATTTTTCTTCATAACACTCATCCCTTCTGAACATTATTAACTTTCCTCAATTATGGCACAAGGGTACCATAAACTAGGTACTAATCCAAATTTTAAAAAGCCGCAGCCTCTTCAATCACACCAAGGGCAGGATCTCACAATCATTCTCCCTTGGTACCAACTCATTTCAACCGATGTTGTCTTCCAGCCAATTCCGCGAGCTGCCCCCCGTTGCTTCGCAATGCTCTTGTTCATGCCAAATCTCAAGGTTGGCTGCAATCGTCAGGCTGGCAGAGGCCTACTGCAGCTTGCATCCCACCCCTTCTCCCTCCTCAAATCGAGCTCTCACCTCTTCAACTCATCAAAAAAATACCGGCCCCCGGCCGCTGTCGCGGACCGGAAACCGGCATTTTAAGCTTACTGCACATTAAGGGTAAAAGGTGTTGTCCTTCGTTGTCGTAGTGCACCACCGCGAACAGAATAGCTCATGGATCAGCACATCCTGCGCTTCCGGGGTGCCGATGTAGCGGAGCGCTTCTGCCGCATGAGCGCGCACGTAGCGGTTCTCATCGTCCAGCGCCCGCTCCAGCTCCGGTACAGCTCCTTCAGCGGCACGGCCCAGTCTGGCCAGCGCCAGACCGGTCATAAAACGAACCTGCGTATCTTCATCCTGTAGCCCGCGAAGCAGCCCCTGCACCGCCTCTGCCGCTGCAGCTTGCTCAACCACCCCGGCTCCGATCATGCCGAGCGCTTCAACGACGGTGCGGCGTACACCAACCGGCGCCTGCTCCAGCAGGCCGGACAGCTTGGGAAGCGCTGCCCCGGCAGCGTGACGCAGCTCGCCCAGTGCAAACGCAGCATGAATGACGACCGCTTCCCGCTGATCGTCCAACGCTTCGATCAAGTCGGGAACCGCTTGCTCCCCGCTCACCGACAAGCCGTAGGCCGCCAGCCGGGAAACGGCAGGCTGCCCGTGACGCAGCGCCTCCAGCAGTGCCTGTATACCCTCTGCTCCACAAGCTGCCAGCTCGTATGCAGCATTCAACGCATCCGGCTCAAAGGTGTCCTCCAGCTTCGCCGCCAAGCCCTGAATCGCGGACGGCTCGCCGGAGCTCAGGCCTGCGATGCTGCCGATCGAGCCGGACAGCCAGTTCCACGTTTCCTCCCACTGCAAATCATGTGCCTGCACCTGCTGCGCCGCGAGCGCCGGAGCCAGATGAGCGGGCCGCGACCAGGCGATGCCTTTGGCATCCCATGTCGGACGGACCGGCGCCTGCGTGCGCATAAACTCAAACTTCAGCATATAACGCGGATGGCCGAGCACGTTCGGCGTCGAGCGATGCCAAATATCGTAATGGATGAGGGCAAAGGTGCCAGCCCCGCCGCTCGCCAGCGCTTCGCCGGGCGTGTCATCCTTAGGGAATGTGCGCGACTCGTAATTTTGGGTACCCGGCATAATCCCGGTCGGCCCAAGCTCCGGCGGCGTATCCTGCGGGAAATACATAATCATGGCCCACCACGGATGATGATTGCGTATACGCTCGTAGCCCCAATAGCTGTCTTTATGCCAGCCGCCCGCCACAGGATTAGCGTTAAAATGCCCATGCCGGTGCGCATGAAGCATGTAGTCCGGGCCAAGCACACTCGTCAGCGCGCCGGTGATGACCGGATGGTCGAATACCTTCTGCAGCTCGCGGATTCGCGGAAGCAGGTTGTTGCCCGGATTGCCTTCCTCTCCGTAAACGTGATTTAATTGCGCCATCAAACTGGCGTGGAACGACTCCGTAAAGTCCGTCTGCAAAATCAGAAATCCATCCGTAATAAACTGCTGCATTTGTTCATCCGTAAGCAAAACCGGCTGCTTGCTGTCCATTTGCGCCTTCATCCTCTCTTACTCGGGGAATACTTTAGATTATAGAGAGAGGAACGGCGGTTGAGGATAGAGGATGCTAAGCACAATTAGGACATTCTTATCCTAAATTGCGCTGGACATCTCGCTCAGACCCGGCTACGGAATCGCCACGGCAATATGCCCCATCGTCCGCCAAAGCGAGCCGCTAAGCACCCGTCCGTTGACCGCGCCGTCAAGCGGCCGTTCACCGACAAACGGAAACACCGTTTCATTGCTATGCGATTTCATAAAATCAATCATCAGCTCTACCAGCATCACACAGGGACCGTTGGTCAACGGCTCGTCCTGCGTCTCGGCTGCCGCCTTTTGCTCCGCTACATACATCTCCAGCGTGCCGATATCGTGATGCGTCAGAAACAGACAGTCAAAGTGCAGCTGATCCTCCGGCAGCTTAAACAACCGACCCCGGATCAGACGGCCGGATGCTCCCCAGGCATGCCGCAGCTCCTCCGGAAGCTCCTTGCAGCACATTTGCCATTCAGGATGTATATCTTCCAAATACGTGCCAACCCCACAGGAGGGCGGGATCAGATGATGCGTCGGCTGCGTGCTGACGCTATAAAAGGTGACCGGACTTCCCTTACAGTACAACGCCAGCATCGGGACTCCTCCATAGATGAAAGTAGATTCAAATTAAAGCTTCGGGCGATATAGGTGTAATATGTCACGGATGGAAGCATACCAATCATGCGGCCGCTGTTAAATACCGGAACTCCAACTACGAGGCTCATACCTTCCCGCCTTGCTTCCATATCTTCCGCGTCATCCCCGCCTCAGGTCCAGCATCCGCACCGTCACAGGTCCGTTTCGCGGGAAGCTCTCGCTGCCTTACAATAAAGACATCGAAAGCAACAGCCAACTACGGAAATCTGAAGGGAGAACTTCCTATGCATAAACTATTTCGTTCCCGCTATGACAGCAAATTAACCGGTCTGAGCGGCGGCTTGGCCGAATGGCTCGGCATTAACGCAACGTTGATCCGGCTGATCTGGGTCATTTCCGCATTGTGCAGCTTCGGCACGACGCTGCTCGTCTACATTATCGCCAGCATCGTTATTCCAAAGGAGCCGTCGCACCATAACTACTATCCGGGATCACCCCGCAGTTATTAAACAGACATCTCTGGTGCAAAGCAACGCATTGACCTAACCACTCTTAGGCAAAACAAAGCAGTCTCCTCACATCCGCCACGAGCGGAATGGGGAGACTGCTTTAATTGTCATGCCGTATGCAGCCGCTGAACGCTCAACATTAACTCTCATGGCAGTCCGCCCAACGAGCTGCGTGACTTCCTGGAACGCGGCTTTATATCCGCAAGGCCATAAGTCCAAGTCCACAGATCACCTATATAGCGAAAGCCCTCCAACTTTTAACGTCGCTTCCTACGCCGCGTGTCCCAAAAGTCGATACGATCGCCTAACATAGCCGCGAAGCCCTCCATCAGTTACACCGCTTCATGCTTCGCGATGCCCGGCGGCCTACCCGCGATACAACGCACGCAATGCGTCGGCAATTTCCGCGATCCCCCGCCGGATATCGGGTTCCTTCACATTCGAAATGTTCAGCTTGAGTATACTCGGACGGAGCATATGCGCCAGCATGTGCGAGTCAATCGGCTCCAGCCTAATCCCGCGCTTCTGCAAACGGCGGATGAACGCGCCGGGACTGCCGCCGAGGCCATCCAGCCGCAGATGCGTGTGAATATAAGGCGGCTTCTGTGGAAACCCCGCCTGCAGCTGCGACGGCAAGCTTTCCTTTGCCTTAACCAGACTTTCCTGCAAAGTGGCCGACCGCCGCCGGTAGGAGCGGCTGATTTTTTGCCTATGCCGCTCGAACATGCCGCTTTTGATGTAAATTTCCAAGGCAGCCTGAGACAGCATCGGACTGTCGATATCCAGCACCCGTTTATACCGGATAAACGGTTCAACGAGTGCCTCCGGCAGCACGGCGGCCCCGATCCGTAAACCGGGGAAAATGATCTTGGAATAGCTTTTCAAATAAATAACATGGGAATGGCGCGACGTATCGTAGGCGAACAGCGGATCGGCCTTCGTATCCGTCTCCAGATCGGCCATATAATCGTCCTCCACCACATACACATCATAACGTGCCGCCAACTCCACGATGCGCCGCTTCTCCTTCTCCGTGTATGAAACGCCCAGCGGGCTATGAAACCGGGGGATCGTGTAAAAAAACTTGACATCCCCATCGCGAAACAACCGCTCCAGCTCCGCCCAATCGACTCCCTGCTCGCTTCGGGCAATGCCCAGTGCCCGGATGCCGTGGGTTTGCAGCTGCTCGATAAACAGATGATAGCCGGGCTGCTCGATCAAAATGTTCGTTTTCCCGTTCGGAAACGGCAGCGACACCAGCAGCGACAACGCCTGCTGTACGCCGGACGTCATCACGATGCGCGCCGGGTCGGCAAATACTTGATGTGCGGCCAGCTGCCGCTGAACAACCGGGATCAGCGTCGGCAGCCCCTTCGCCGTCCCGTATATAAACAGCTCATTTTTATACCTGTCCATCGCCTGGTTAATGCAGTGCCTGAAGTCCATGTAAGGGAACACATCCGGGTCCGGAGCCGAGGCGGCAAAATCAATTACAGGCGGGCCTTGATCCGCCCCGGCCCGATTCTGTGCGACGACGTAGTACCCGCTTTGCGGAACCGCATAGATCAAATGCCGCCGCTCCAGCTCCTGCAGCGCCCGCAGCACCGTTGCCTTGCTAAGCTGATGAAGCGCAGCAAGCTGACGAACGGAAGGGAGCTTGCCGCCCTTCGGGATGCTTCCGCCCTCGATTCTCGCTTCCAGCTCCGTAAGCAGCTCCATATATTTGAGCATCTTCCGTTTATCGCCTCCTCTCTGTCCTGATTGCCGCTAGCGGCGAAGCTTCCTAGCAAGCGTTATGTGTGCTTTGCGTGCTTTCCCAGCGCAATCCCTCCGCATGATCGTGTTGCCCCATCTCTGACTGTACCGGTACAGTCTGACTTAAATCGTATTGTACCACCCGGCGTTCGGACATACCATAGAAGCAGGGCCATTCACCACGGCAACGCTCCTATTTTTTCCGTGACCAGCACCTACAGCAACTTATCCTGATTTCTGCCCAAAGGAGGCGCTTCCTATGCAAGCCGCAACCAAACCCGCTTCGATGCGGGCCGCTTACGCCGCTGCTATTTTGTATGCGATCATTATCGGGTTTTCCTTTTTATTTGTGAAGGTGGGGCTGACGGCAGCCCATCCGCTGGATATGCTCGCTCACCGCTTCACGGTAGCGCTGATCGCCGCCTTGATTCCGCTGCTGTTGGGCCGTATCCGCCTTCCCGGCAGCTTCCGCGAGCTATTGCCGCTGCTGCCGTTGGCGCTGCTTTATCCGGCGATGTTTTTCGCCTTCCAGACGTTCGGTCTCGTCTATGCTTCTTCTTCGGAAGCCGGTATCTTGTATGCATTGCTGCCCCTTGTATCCATGGGAATGGCCGCCTTGCTGCTGAAGGAGCGCACCACGCGCCTGCAGCTGGCGGGTCTGCTGCTGTCCGTCGCAGGGGTCGTGTTTATTTTTGTGATGAAAGGAAGCAGCCTCGGCAGCACTCCGCTGATCGGCATCGTGCTGATTGTACTGTCCATGCTTTCCTCGGCGGGCTATACGGTCTGGGCGCGCAAGCTGGCCCGGCAGTTCACCTCGCTGGAGCTGACCTGCGCGATGACCGTGATCGGCTTCCTTACCTTTCATCTGATGGCGATTACGCGCAACATCGCCGAAGGCACGCTGACTGCGTATTTCCAGCCGCTCGCGAATCCGGCATTTCTCGGAGCGATTGCTTACCTGGGCATTTTGTCCTCGTTTGTGACCGCGTACTTGTCCAACTTCACCCTTGCCCGGATGGAAGCGGCCCGCATGACGACGTTCAATCAGCTATCTACGATTGTCGCCATGGTCGCAGGCGTTGTCTTTCTACAAGAGCAGCTCGCTTGGTATCATGCCGTCGGCGCCGTGATGATTATCGCAGGGGTGCTCGGCGCTTCCCGACCAGCTCGCACAGGCTGACTGCCCACGTGCCGCCGCCAGCCAACCCCGTCTTGGGAAAACGACCTGAGCTTGCGGGGCAACGATGCAAGCCTGCTGCCGCGCCGGTGCGGGCACCGGCTCCCGGATGTAGCGTTCTGCGGCCCGCCGACACTCAAGCAACGCCGCTCCAACGGTATCCCGCACAACATCGACAAGTCCGGCAAGTCCGCCTTCATCCTGCACCAGGGCTTTCCGTTCCGACTTGGCTGAACCCGCTGCTGTTGGCAAACTATCCGTCCAGCTGCATCAGATCGGTATTAATGCCCACCGCCGCACGGCTGCCCTCTGCGGCTGCGACGATCAGCTGCGATGGCGCGGGCGCGCATGTATCCCCCGCCGCATAAACGCCGGGGACGGAGGTCCGGCCAAGGCGGTCGGCGATCAAGCCGCCCTGCGGGTTCAACCGGCAGCCCAGCGCCTCGCCGAACGGCGCCGCCTGAAACCAGGCTGTCGCCACAAAGCCGCCGGAACGCGCAAGCCTCGTGCCGTCCGCCAACAGCAGGCCGCTCAGCTGCCCTTGCTCACCGGTCAGCGAGCGAATCCGCTGCTCGTACACGGCAATGCCGCGCTGCTGCAGCACTGCCCGCTGCTCGTCCGGCAGGCGTCGGCCATTGGTGCAGACAAGCAGATCGCGGCTCCACTGCCACACCGTCCTTGCCAGCTGTGCAGCATGCGGCTGCTCTGAAATAATCACGAGCGGCTGATCACGGCGCTCCCACCCGTCGCAATACGGGCAGCTGAACAAGCTGATGCCGTAATAATCGCCGATGCCGGCAACCGCGGGCAGCGCCTCGCGCAAGCCGGTCGCCAGCAGCAGCGTACGGGCGGCGTACAGCTCCCCCTGCTCCGTGGTCAACCCAAACAACCCGCCCCCCGGCGGCTCCGCAGTCCATCTGAAGACGCCGCCCCGCGCACCGGGCCAGCCGCGGCTTGCACCTGATTCAGCGGCTGACGGCATCGCGTCCGCCGGCGGCCTGCTGACGCGGGCGATCCGCAACGCCCGGCACTGTACAGCGGCATAACGGCTCAGGTCGCGGTGAGCCGCCTGCCGGAACGCAGCCGGGGATATCCCGTCCTGCGTAATAAATCCGTGCGACTTCCGGGTCACCGCATGGCGCGGCTTGCCGTCATCAAACAGCAGCACCGACCGGCGCGACCGGCCCAGCACCAGCGCCGCATTTAATCCGGCCGGCCCTCCTCCGATAATTGCACAATCGACGATCATCGCTGACGCTCCTTTATAGGCCGCTTCTGCTTCATCGCTTCTAAACTCGTCACTTCTGCCTCATCGCTTCTGCCTCATACGGCAGGCCTTCCGTCAAACTGCTCGTGCAGCACAGGCAATACGGCTCGCGGGAAAGCGGCACTTATTTCAGAGGAAGTGCGAACTCAGCTAATTCCCTGTACAACCATCCTATTCGCGTACTTGGCAAATTCGTCTTCTTTTCTGCAAAGCGTCCTGCACCGGTTCCCTGTTAAACGGACAGCGCCCGACCCAGCTCCACCAGCTTGTTCATCGTTTGCCAATTGCGAGTCGTCGCGGAGACCTTGAGCTTTTGCTCCAGAAAGTTGTTGGAAAATTTCGATTTGCCCAAACCTTGGCGGCACAGCACATACACTTCCTCTCGGGCGAGCCGGTAGTCATCTATATCGCTGCCGCAGGCAAGCAGCCGGTCAACGCCCTCCGGAGTCGGCGTCTGTGCGAGCAACGCCACATAGAGGCTTTCCCCCGCAGCAAGCTTTTTCGCCGGAAATGGACAGTCCGCAATCACCCGCGCGATGTCCTCCACCGTCCGGACGACAACCGAAACCTCGTAACCAAACATGTCCTGGATCCCTTGCTGAATCCTGGGTGCAAATGGCTCCCCGGAGCTTTCCGGCCCCGTCCTGAACAACACGTTGCCGCTCTGAATATACGTCTGGACATTTTCGAAACCCAACTGCTCAAACATCCGCTTTAATTCCGCCATCTTGATCAGCTTCTGCCCGCTGACATTAATGCCGCGCAGCAGCGCAACATAAGCCTCCATCCGATTCCCTCCCAAGCCTGGTAAGTTCATGAAACAACGCACGCCGATGTACTTCATCATACCCGAACCGTCCCCTAAAAACATCGCCGCCTTCCTTCCCGTCGCTGCCTTTAAGCTCGCTCAGCGGCAGGTTCATACATGCTCAAATCAACTTTACCCAAACAACACATGGCCCCCGCTCCCCATTCGACGCGGGGAGCGGGGACCATGTGGCGATCCGTTAGCCTTATAAAATCAGGACGGTTACAGCAAGGTCAGGCAACAAGCGGAGCGGCCCCGCGGTTCTCGAGCGTAGTCGATCTCCGGCTGGCCCGCCCCGACTCACAGCCTGTCTCGATTTCATGGCTAACCGAATTATGCGAACTTGCCGGGAAGCTCCAGCGAGCCGTCCGCAACCGTAATAGCAGGCTGGCTTGCTTCCGCTCCTTCCGATGCAGACAGCGGCGCGGCCATTGACACCCCTTCTGCCTCTGGCTGACCGTCCGGATGAAACTGGTTTTCGCTCTTGGCGATCACAATCGTCGCCACGCTGTTACCGATAATGTTCGTAATTGCCCGCGCTTCCGACATAAACCGGTCTACACCGATCAGCAGCGCCATCCCTTCCAGCGGGATTACGTTATTCGGGACGGCCGCAAGCGTTGCCGCCAAGGTGACGAACCCAGAGCCGGTGACGCCGGCGGCGCCTTTGGACGTCAGCATCAGCACGCCAAGGAACGTCAGTACCTGAATCCAGTCGAGCTGGATGCCATACGCCTGTGCGATGAACAAGCCCGCCATGGACAAGTAAATCGACGTTCCGTCCAGATTAAAGGAATAACCGGTCGGGACCACAAGCCCGACAACCGGCTTGGACGCGCCGAACCGCTCCAGCTTCTGCATAATTCGCGGCAGCGCCGACTCCGACGAGGAGGTGCCCAACACAAGCAGCAGCTCTTCCTTAATAAACGAAAGCAGCTTGATCAGGCTGAAGCCGTACACCCGGCAGATCGTGCCCAGCACGACGAAAATAAACAGCGCCATCGTAACATAGACGGAGCCCATCATTTTGCCGAGCGAAAACAACGAATGAATGCCAAACTTGCCGATCGTATACGCCATCGCGCCGAAAGCGGCCACCGGCGAAAACTTCATAATCATCGCAACGATGCGGAAAAAAATATCGTTCAGCTTCTCCAGCAGCGACGTAACCGGCTTCGCCTTGTCGCCCAGCCCGGCAAGCGCCAGCCCGAACAGCACGGAGAAAAACAGCACCGGCAGCATATCGCCCTTCGCAAATGCGCCGATCACATTATCCGGCACGATGCCGGTCAGAAAATCAAGGAAGCCGTGGCTGCTGTCAGCCGCCTGCTTCGTGTATTTGGCCACATCGGCCGCCTTGACGCCGCTTGTGTTCATACCCGCGCCAGGCTGGATCAACAGCATGACCGCAACGCCGATTACCATCGCGAACGTCGTAATCACTTCGAAATACAGCATCGCCTTGCCGCCGATCCGGCCGATTTTTTTCATATCGCCCATTCCGGAGAAGCCGATTACGATAGTAAAAAATACGATGGGCGCAATCACCATCTTGATCATTTTCACAAACACATCGGACAATATTTTCAAATTGTCGGCCTGCTGCGGGAGCAGCTGCCCAACCGCAATCCCAAGCACAATGGCAACCAGCACCTGAACCGTTAAATTTCTTGCCAGTTTCATCAGGAAACCTCCTCTGATCTGGATAGCGCTTTCATCTCATGTGCTCATGATATCGCTTCCAGAGGAGCTCGTGAAGAATTAGACCATATTGGTGATTATGGTCTTTTTGGTCGCAGGCTCGGCAAGATTATAGAAGGAACAGAAGGAACACAGGCGCCGCATCTCCCGTCATCGCCGCTCCACCCAGCGGTACCGGTTGACCGGTCGGCCGATGCCGCCGTATTCGAGATCAAGCCTCACCTGTCCCGCCTTCTCCAAATGCTCCAGGTAACGCCGCGCCGTCACCCGCGCCAGCCCGACGCCTTCCGCCACCGCCTCGGCGGACAGCGAAGTCTGTTGACGCATCAAATACAGCATAATTTGCTTCATCGTCAGCTCCTGCAAGCCTTTGGGCAGGTCGGACGGAATGACCGGCGCATAGCGGTCATCCGCCGCATTCGCAGCGGCTGCACGCGCGGCCTCGCCGTCGGCGCCAGCTGCGCCGGCCGTCGCCCCCGGCTGCTGCCCGGAGGTCGGCTGCGGGCCATGCAGCAGCACATCCAGCTCCTCCTGCGTTAGCACGTCCTGCGCGCCGAACCGCGCCTTCATCAGCGTATAATGCAGCAGCGCCTCGCGCACCCGTTCAAACTTGAACGGCTTGACGATATAATCGACGGCCCCCTGATGCAGCATTCGCTGGATCGTCGGCCTGTCATTGGCCGCCGTAATGACGATCGCGTCCACAGGCAGCTGCTCCTCGCGGATACGCTGCAGCACCTCGGTCCCATTTTGACCCGGCATATAAATATCGAGCACGACCAGTTCCGGCCTAAGCTCACGCACCAGCGCCAGCCCGTCCGGGCCGCTGCCCGCTGTTCCGATTACCGCGAACCCGGGGACTCGCTCGACAAACTGCCGATTCACCTCCAGCACCATCGGGTCATCCTCGATCAGCACTACCTTCACCATCGCGCTCCGCCTCGCTTTCCTTCATGGGGAAGGTCAGAACAAAGCTTGTTCCCGCCCCCGGCTCCGATTCAACCTCCAACGTACCGCCGCACTTGCCTACAATTTGCCCGATGAGAAACATGCCGATACCCTGATGCGCTCCCGACTTGGTCGAAAACCCTCGCTCCAGCATCCGCGCCCGCGTCTCCGCGCTCATTCCCTGCCCGTTATCCTCAACCAGAATGGACAACAGCTCGTCCTCCTGCGCAATACTGAGAAATACTTCGCGCGGACCGGTCTGCTGCACCAGTGCGTCGAAGGCATTTTCGATCAGGTTGCCCAAAATGACAACAAGATCATGCTGATCCAGCCGCTCCGGAAATTGCTGCAGTCGGCTGGCCGGGTCAAGCCGCACGTCAATGCCCAGCTCCGCGCCGCGGCTGATCTTGCCTAGCAGCAGCCCCGCCACGCTTTCGTCGGCGATTTTGCTGGCTACGAAGCTGCTCCGCTCGGACCGGTCCTCAATCGTCTGAAATAAATAATCCAGCGCCTTCTGCTTATGGTCCAGCTGGATCAGCCCGCCGATCGTGTGCAGCTTGTTCATATATTCATGGTTTTGCACCCGCAGCGCATCGACAAATGTCTTGACCCCGGTCAACTCCTCCGCGATTCGCGTTACCTCAGTCCGGTCCTGGAAAATCGCAACCGCCCCGACCGTGAGATTGCGTACCTTGATCGGCACCCGGTTGCTCATGATCATGACCGGACCCATATGCAGCTCCTCATTGTAAATACCGTGATCCAGCGCCAGCATTTCCGGCAGCAGGGTGTCAGGCAGCACCTCGCGAATCGGGCGGCCCAGCACCTCGCCCTGGATGTGAAGCATGCTTTTCGCCTTGTCGTTAAATACCGTCACCCGCTCCCGGCTGTCGATCGCAATAACACCCTCATGCATCGCATTAAATGTCGCCGTCCGCTCGACGAGCAGCTGGGCAATCTCCTCCGGCTCCAGCCGGAACATCTGCTCCTTAATATGCCGCGACAGCATCCACGAGCCCCATACCCCAAAAAGCAGCGACAGCAGCAGCGTTACGTACAGCTGCCCGCCCAGCTTGCCCAGCACATCGGCCAGACCGGGTACGAGCTGTCCGACAAGCACAACGCCGACCTGGTCATGCGCGGCATTCATCACCGGCACAAAGGCGCGGAGCGCCGTCCCCTGCTCGCCCCTCGCCTTCGACACATACGTATGCTCGGCGAAAGCCTCATGCTCATCCTCGCTGAGCGACCGCTCGCCAATCCGCCGCTCGACCGGATGCGACCAGCGGATGCCGGCCATATCGAGCACCACGATATATCCGGCGTCATTAATGATCCGAATGCGCTCAGCGATGGGCTGAATCTCGCTTCGGCGGCGGGGGTTCTCCAGCGCGGCCGCCACGGATGGCAGTCCCGCAACGGTGCGCGCCGTCACCAGCAGCCGCTGCCCCAGCTCCTCCTCCTGCAGATGCAGCACGCGGCCGAGCAATATAATGCCGCCGATGCTGATCGCAAACAGTACGATGCCGAAGGACAAAATCGTGATTTTCCAGTTCATCCGCAGCCGCTGTATGCTCCCGAACATGCTCGTCCCTCCCGCCGCCCAACCGCTTCTACGATCATCATACAAATATGATACACTGAACACAACAGGCAAGCACGGAACGTCCGCTTTAGAAAGGAGACAGCTATGAAAACCTTTTTCGCGATCGCACTGTTCGTCCTGGTCGGCATCGCAGCCGCAGCCGGGTTCGGCTTCTACGGGCAATTTGCCAGCACGCCGCGCATCTACGATGACGAGCAGCAGGGACTCGGCGAGCAGACGGTCATTCGCTTCAGCTTTGTCGTCGCGGAAAATACGCCCAAAGGACTCGCGGCCCAGGAATTCGCCCGGCTCGTCAAGGAGAAGACGCAGGATACCGTACAAGTGCAGCTGTTTCCGAACGGAACCTTGTACAACGAAACGGATGAAGTCGCTGCGCTGCAGCGCGGCAGCATCCAGATGATCGCCCCGAGCTTCTCGAACATTTCGGAGCTTGCACCGGCATGGATGGCGATGGACTTGCCGTTTGCCTTCGCCAACGAAGCCGCCGTACAGGATGCATTCCACGGCCGGCTTGGCGAGCTGCTGCTGCGCAAGCTGGGCGATCAAGGCCTAATCGGGCTGGCCTTCTGGCCGAACGGCTTCCAGCAGATGACGTCGAGCCGCCGGCCGCTCCTGGAACCGGCCGACTTCCGTGGCTTGACATTTCGCATCCTGCCCAGCCAGGTGATCGAAGCCCAGTTCCGCCAGCTCGGCGCCGCAACGACGCGCATCCCGTTTAACCAGGTGTACCGGTATATGGAATCCGGTGCGGTGGATGGCGGGGAAAATTCAATCTCCAACATTTATTCACGCAAGCTGTATCATGTGCAGCAATATTTAACGATCAGCAATCACGCGTACCTTGGCTATGGGGTGCTGATGAATAAAGCATTTTGGGCCGGATTGCGGCCCGGGGAACGGCAGGCGATTACCGAAGCGATGGAGGAAGCGACGCATTGGGCGAACCGCAATGCCGTCGCGCTGAACCGGAAGCAATGGGAGGAATTAAAGCAAACCGGCGCCATGCGCGTGCATACGCTGACGCCGGAGGAGCGGCTCGCCTGGCAGCAGGCGCTGGAGCCGGTGTACGCCCAGATGGCCTCTGCCATCGGCGCCGATGTGCTGGAGGCGGTCGATGAGCTGCGCCTGACGTACCGGGATGCGCCGCCGGAGACGTATCCGTAGACGGCGGAGGCGGGGAGATTTTGTTTGCAATTGGAAACAAAATCCGCACGGATAACGTCCGCCTCAGAACATCTCCGCCTGCCTGAACTCCCCGCCGAGCCTGTCCAGCGACTCTGGCGCGTGGTCGCGGAAGTAGGCCTGCTGAATCTGCTGCTGGGGGGCTACAATTTGCTTGCCGCCCCCTTCCGCCGCGGAACGCAGCCGGCAGCTGTACACGACCGGAAAGTAGTCCTGCAGAAACTTTCCCTCCACAATGTGCCGTGAGAGCAATCATTTGGAAGCCTAGCTGCTCCGCAATATAAAAATACAGGGCCTAAAAACGGATTGTCCAGAATCACCGCGCGGTGACGCTTCATCGGGCTGTGAAGCTGGAACACCTTCTGCAGCTTCTGATCCTCTGTCTACCTCCATCCGAAGCATTCGTTTTTGCCTCCTTGTCCATTTATGAACAGGGTGGAATAATTCAGTAAATTCGGGCTTATACTGAATTTTAAGTTCACTTTATGAATCATTTAAGTTTAATTGAAGTTTTGAAATGATTATGTTAGGATAGGCGGTGAGGTGATGTATATGTTTGATCTAGCCGAAAGGGAAATAGCCATTACGGAGGCGGTCGCCATCTCTGAATTGGTCAAGGACCTTCCGGAGGCGGAGAGCAAGAAGCTATCCCTTTTTATCATGGCTGTGGCAAACTACATTGAAAAAACGTCAATCCACAATACAGAGTTGATTCTGCAAGAAGTTCAACGGAATCTAACCGAGCAAAATACGCAGCGTGCGCTACAGCGATTGTTTGTGCATATGGTGACCGTAGGTACCTCGGAGGATGTGTTAAGCATGCGTATGTTTACGACGGGAGAAGTTGCTCGATTTTTCGGCGTCAGCATCGCAACGATTAATAACTGGGTCAACCAAGGACGCTTTCTTGGTGTTGAGAAAGGGGAGAGGTTCAAGCAGGTTCGTATTCCGGAAAACGCCGTCTACCTGGCCCCAACGGGTGTACAAACGACGGTTGTAGAAGCCGCCGAAGCCTTTGAGCGCGAGCAAGCTCGCCTGAACCGGACCCGGTCGATGACAGATGCGGAAGAACTTGCCGAATTGGTGAATGCGGTCGTTCATTTCGAGCAAAAGTATTCTGGCGCTTATGAGGAAACGCTTCGCGTAAAAGCTGAGCTTACGACTGATGAAGCCCGCGATGCCCAGCAGTGGGAGGGCTTGCTTCGCTCGATCGAAAGGCGGGGAAACGGCGCTTGACTCCATCACATCGAGCGGCTAGACCTCCGTCTAATATTACGCGATTAGAACAGGATTACGCTCACATCATAATGGACACCAGAGACGGAGATGGATCTGGGTAATGTCCTCCCGCAAATTTACGCGCCATACGTTCATCCTCGTTGATGGGTCTCGTTTGCTTGTCACCGAAGAATTGAGCCGTGGCCTCATTGATATCTCCTACTACAACTGGGTGGATCAAAGTGGAAACACGATCCTCAGCTTCCATAGTGAGCCTCCTGAGCAAGATCCGCGCTATCAGACAGCTACCGAGCCATACCACGTTCATCCCCCCGACGATGCCAAGTTGACCAACATCACCCGTTACCCAAACTTTCATCATCAGGAACTACATACGATCATGGAACATATTTTCTTCTCACTCGTGGCAGCGAAAAAAATATAAGCACAGCATCTCTACCCATTGGAACGCCCCCGTCTGCTCGCGCCTAACCTGACATGACAAAACGACCATTCCTCAGGAGGATGGTCGTTTTGTCATGCTTGCCGCGAAACCCTATCCCGTCTACATCGCCTTCTCCACCTCGGGCAAGCCGAGGCTTTGCGCTGTCCGGGCCATCGCCATGCCCGCATAGTAGATCAGACCGACAGCCAGCCAGCCGCAGCCGAGCAGCAAGGCTGACGCATCCAGCAGCGTAATCAGGTAAAAGACGAAGCCCGCGCCGATCAGCGGACATACGAGCCGGATCGCCAAGTCGCGCAGCCGGCGCTGCTTTTGCCGGACGATATAGTGGAAAATAACCGCAAGATTCACGAACAGGAAGGCCGTCAGCGCGCCAAAATTGACAAACTTGATCGCCGTCTCCAGACTGACGAACAGCGCGGATAATGAGATGATACTGGCAAAGACAATATTGAAGACCGGTGTGCGGAATTTGGGATGCACGGAGCCGAACATTTTCGGAGGCAGCAGCGCTGTTCGTCCCATGACAAACAGCATGCGGGAAACGGTTGTCATGGAGGACATGGCCTGGGAGAGCACCGAAAATATGATTACAAAAGTAAACAACGAAGCAAGCATTCCTCCGCCAATCGTCCCCATTAACTCAAAGCCCGCCGAATCAATATGCTGGAACGTAAAGCCCGGGTACATTTGCTGGATGAGGTAGGCGGTGACAAAGTAGAGCAAACCGGCCGCCAAAACGATGATCAGAATGGCGCGCGGAATGGTCTTCTTGGGCTCCCGCGTTTCTTCGGCCATCGTCGTGATCGAATCGAAGCCGAGGAAGGAGAAGCACACAAGCGAAGCTCCGGCTAAAATCGCGGTGAAGGACACGCCTTCGGTATGGACCAGCGGATTCCACCCGGCAGACAGGCCGCCTTGTGCCGCTTTGTACACCAGCATGGCGCAGAAGCCTGCGATAAACACAATCTGGAGCAGCACGAATACTTTATTGACGTTGGCCGATGTCTTAATGCCGATGATGTTAACAACCATCACAACGACGGTCAACAGAATCACCCAAACTGCCAACGGAACCGTCGGGAACTGCGCATTCAGGTTAATGCCGAACATCAGCACTGCAATGATGCAGGAAAATAAATAGTCCAGCAGGATCGCCCAGCCGACCAGAAAGCCAAGAAACGGATTCATCGCTTTGGTAACATACGTATACGCCGAACCTGAGACAGGAAAAGCTTTGGCCATCTGCCCGTAGCTGACGGCCGTAAACAAAATGGCGGCGAAAGCAAGCACGTAAGCGGCCAGCAGCATACCTCCGGAGCCTTCATGCAGCACGCCAAAGCTGGTGAAAAATATCATGGGCGACATCCAGGCCAGTCCCATCGTGACGACGTGGGATAATGTCAGGTTTCGTTTCAACGTTATAGAATTTGACATCGCACATCCTCCTCTTCGATCCTTGAATGTTGTTCAACCGGCAATCCATGTCATGACACCTAACATTTTTACAGGCGTTTTTAAAAAAATCAAGCTTATTTTTTTGTCCCCCCTTCGAAAACGATAAATCCCCCCAGATAAACCACGCCCGAAATTTTTTTTGTTGCGCACCCCTCCGATTTTGTGTTAGCATTCATGACATAGTCAAGATAAGCAAGGAAAATTGCATACAAAGGTTTTCTAGGGTTCCGAATCGCAGCCGCGATTGACTGGACCGAGAGAAAACGCATCAGACCCCTGCCGGCCTGATGTACACGGCGGGAAAAAAGCCCGGGAGAATGTATCGAATGACGCTGCTCACCAATAAGCACGCGTTGCCTTCGATATTCTCCCGGGCTTTTTTATATTTTACAATCGCAAGAAAACGGATCGTTCAACACAGCCGCACATCCTGGAAGGGCTTTGATCGGAGTTTTCTTAACTTTACCAGAGGGGGCATTACCATGACAGCGACAGCAGCTTTTTCGATCACACTCCAGCCGGGCGACAAGTGGTCTGCTCCTATCGGCCGCGGCAAGTCGATCCGATTGACGGCCGGCAGCGACCGGGCTAATCTCGCCTGCCTGTTTTACTGCGCCCCGCATACGGCCGAGCGCTATAATATGCCGGATACGCTCAAGGCACAGCATACGGCGATGCTGACAGCGGGCCATATTCTGATGAGCGATCAGGGCCGGTCGATGATATCCATCACTTCAGATTCGGTCGGCTGGCACGACCCGCTTTCCGGCTACTCCACCCGCAAGGACACGGATGCCCGCTACGGCCTCACCACGTTCCAGACCGAACGGAACGCGTGGCTGCGCAGCGGCGAGGAAAATATGACCGTCGAGCTGTTCCGTCACGGACTCGGAACCCGCGACCTGTCACCGCCGCTGAACCTGTTTGCCAAGGTTGTCTGCTCCGCAAGCGGCGACATGATGTATGTGCCGCAGCCGACGGCAGGACAGTCCATCACGCTGCGCACCGAGCTGGATGTGCTGGCTGTCTTCTCCAATACGCCGCATCCGCTCGACCCGTCCTCCATTTACCCGGATGCCGCGATCGAGCTGGTCATCACCGATGCCGACCTGGTCGGCGAAGACGATCCGTGCGTGAATCACTGCAGCGAAAACCGGCGCGCATTCGAAAATACATGGACCGCCGCCATGCTGATGAAAGGGGCGTACTAACATGAGCTTGTTCCAACCTGTATCCAGCAACCGCAGCAAGACGGACGCAATTCATTCCCACATCATCCCCGCGGGGGACGGCTGGCTGCATGAGCTGCTGCCGGGCCAGACGCTGCGCATCGTCGATCTGGAGGGCAATCAGGCGGTTGATACGTTATTTTACGCCACTGATGATCCGGACGATCACTACAGCGCAGTCAGGACGATTACGGGCCAGCGCAATTTGTACCTGACCGCAGGCACGACGCTGCTCGCTGAATCCGGCCGGAAGCTGCTGACGATTACGGCCGATACGTGCGGACGGCACGACACGATCGGCGGCGCCTGCTCAGCCCAAAGCAACACCGTCCGCTACGCGCATGAAAAGCTCCCGATGCATAACTGCCGCGATACCTTCATGCGGATGCTGGCCAGCCGGGGCGAGTTCAACAAGCGGGATTTGGCTCCAAACGTGAACTTTTTCATGAATGTGCCGGTGACGCCGGAAGGCGAGCTTACCTTTGCCGACGGCGTGTCAGGACCCGGCCGTTACGTTGAACTGGTCGCGCTAGCTCCCGTCACCGTGCTGATCAGCAACTGCCCGCAGCTCAATAACCCTTGTAATGCATACAACCCGACCCCGGCTGAAGTGATCATCTGGGAAGCGGAAGGAGGCGGCTCGCATGTTTAAAAAAGTATTGATTGCCAACCGCGGCGCAATCGCGGTCCGCATTATCCGCACCTTGCGGGCAATGGGCGTCGGCTCGGTGTCCGTGTACACGACAGCCGACCGCGACAGCTTGCACGTGGAACAAGCGGATGAAGCGCGGCTGATCGGCGACGGACCGGCCAAGGACAGCTATCTGAATGCCGAGCTGATTTTGCAGACAGCGCTGGAAACCGGGGCGGACGCCATCCATCCCGGCTACGGCTTCCTGAGCGAAAATACGGCATTCGCACGCGCCTGCGCCCTGCACGGCATTACCTTCATCGGCCCGACGCCGGAGCAAATCGAGCTGTTCGGACTGAAGCATACCGCACGCTCCATCGCGGAGCAGGCAGGCGTGCCGCTGCTGCCAGGCACCGGACTGATCGCCGAGCTGGACGAAGCGGTGCTGCGGGCCGACGGAATCGGCTACCCCGTCATACTGAAAAGCACGGCGGGCGGCGGCGGGATCGGGATGCGCATCTGCGCCAATGAGCCGGAGCTGCGCGAGGCCTTCCATTCCGTCACCCGGCTCGCGATGGCTAATTTTAACGACGGCGGCGTTTTTCTGGAGAAATACATCGCCCGCGCCCGCCATGTCGAGGTGCAAATTTTCGGCAACGGCTACGGTGAAGCGGTCGCGCTCGGCGAACGGGACTGCTCGGTGCAGCGGCGCAACCAGAAGATGATCGAGGAAACGCCCGCTCCGCTGCTGCCCGCGCACATTCGGGCCAGCATGTTGGAAAGCGCGCGCGGTCTCGCTGCGGCTGCCAGCTACCGCAGCGCAGGTACAGTGGAATATTTGTACGACCCGGAGGCGGAGCGCTACTACTTCCTGGAGGTGAACACCCGTCTGCAGGTCGAACATGGCGTCACCGAAGAAGTGCTGGGCCTCGACCTCGTCGAGTGGATGGTGCGGGAAGCGGCGGGCGAGCTGCGCGGCTTGGCCGAGCGAATAGGCAGCCCGGCCGGGCATAGCTTGCAGGTTCGGCTATATGCGGAGGATTGCCTGCATGATTTCCGTCCCAGCACCGGGCGTATTGATCAAGTCCGGCTGCCGGACCATACACGCGTTGAAACGTGGATTCAGCCCGGACTGGAGGTAACGCCGCTGTACGATCCGATGCTCGCCAAGCTGATCGTGCATGCGGAGACGCGCGAAGCGGCGATTCACCAAATGATCGCAGCGCTGCAGCGGCTGCGCGTTTACGGCCTGGCAACGAACCAGTCCTATGTTGAGGCGCTGCTGCAAACCGAAGCTTTCCGGCAAGGACAAGTGTACACAACGATGCTGCAAAAGTTCGAGCCGCGCGAGTGCGCGATCGAGGTGCTGGACGGCGGCGTGCAGACGACGGTGCAGGACTACCCCGGACGCGTCGGCTACTGGGACATCGGCGTCCCTCCCTCCGGTCCGATGGACCGCCTGGCGTTCCGTATCGGCAATCGCTTGCTCGGCAATGACGAAGGCGCAGCCGGGCTGGAAATGACGCTTCGCGGCGGCTCGTTTCAATTCCGCGAAGAGCTGGTGTTTTGCCTGACCGGCGCAAATATGGGCGCAACGCTCGACGGCGCGCCGGTGCCGGTGTACACGCCCGTCCGGGCCACAGCCGGCGCGGTATTGTCGCTGGGCGAAGCAGCCGCCGGGATGCGTGCATACCTGCTGGTCGCAGGCGGGCTGGATATGCCGCTGACGCTCGGCAGCGCGGCAACCTTCACGCTCGGCGGCTTCGGCGGCCATGGCGGCGGAGCGCTTCGCGCCGGAGCGGTGCTGCGGGTTCATCGCGGCGGTACGGGATCGGCGCTTGCGACGGTCGGTTCGACAGCTTTAGCGGGCGCTTCCACAGCCAACCAAGCGAGCGCCTCTGCCTATTCGGGCCATGTCGCCAGCACCGGGGTCCCGGCAGCGCTTGCTGCCGAGTCCCAGCCAACGCTCACCCGCGAATGGACGATCGGCGTCATTCCCGGGCCGCACTGCACGGCGGAATATTTGCTGCCCGCTTACCTCGACCAGCTGACGCAAACGGCGTGGGAGGTCCACTTCAACAGCTCGCGGACCGGCGTCCGCCTGATCGGACCGGCCCCGCTCTGGGCGCGCGAGGATGGCGGCGACGCCGGATTGCATCCGTCCAACATTCACGACAACGCCTATGCGGTCGGGGCGCTTGATCTGACGGGCGACATGCCGATTTTGCTCGGCCCGGACGGACCAAGTCTCGGCGGCTTCGTCTGCCCCGTGACGACAGCGACCGCCGAGCTGTGGAAGCTCGGCCAGCTCCATCCCGGCGACACCGTCCGCTTCAAGCTGATCGCGGTCGAAGAAGCCGAGGAGCTGCGCGCGGCGCAGGAGCGCTATTTAGACGAGCTGGCAAACGCTCCGGCCCTGCCCTCGCTGCCTGACGTATCGCGCGGCGGCTACACGCCGCTCCTTGCTTACGAAGAAGCCGGGCGCCGCTTCCCGATTGCGATCCGCTGCTCCGGCGACGAAAATCTGCTCGTCGAATACGGCGAGCGGGAGCTGAACCTGCTGTACCGGTTCCAGGTGTATGTGCTGATGCAGGCCATTCAGGACAGCGGCCGCATCCCGTTCGTCGAGCTGACGCCGGGCATCCGCTCGCTGCAAATTCATTTGAACCCGACGCGAATGACTGTCAAGGAAGCGGCAGCGATCATTCTCGCGCTCGACCTGGAGCTGCCCGCGCTTGATTCCATCGAGGTGCCGTCGCGGATCGTGCGGCTGCCGCTTTCGTGGGATGATCCGGCGACCCGGCTGGCCATCCAGCGCTACCAGCAAAATGTGCGCCCGGACGCCCCTTGGTGCCCGAGCAATCTGGAGTTTATTCGCCGGATGAACGGCCTTGGCTCGCTGGAGGAGGTTGCAGAGGTTGTATTTAACGCGTCTTATCTGGTGATGGGGCTTGGCGATGTGTATTTGGGCGCGCCGGTGGCCGTCCCGCTTGATCCGCGCCATCGTCTGGTGACGACGAAATACAACCCTGCGCGAACATGGACGCCGGAAAATGCGGTCGGCATCGGCGGTGCCTACCTGTGCGTATACGGGATGGAAGGTCCCGGCGGTTACCAGTTTGTCGGCCGTACGGTCCAGATGTGGAACAAGTTCCGGGAGACGTCGAACTTTGAAGCCGGCAAGCCTTGGCTGCTGCGCTTCTTCGACCAGATTCAGTTTTACCCGGTGACACAGCAGGAGCTGCTGCAGATGCGCGAGGACTTCCCGCGCGGGGAATTTGTGGTGGAAGCCGAGGAAACGACCTTCCGTCTGGGCGACTATCTGGCGTGGGCGGACAGCATCGGACAGGATGCCTCGTCATTCCGCGAGCAGCAGCAAAGCGCCTTCCGGCAGGAGCTTGCTTATTGGAAGGAACTCGGCATCGCCGAGCATGTCGCCGAGCCGGAGGCCGCGCTTGCCCAGGAGCAGCTCGGCTTGCCGGAAGGCAGCTCCGGCGTGAACAGCTCGATGTCCGGCAGCGTCTGGAAGGTACTGGTGGAGCCAGGTCAGCGGGTGCGCAAGGGCGACGTGCTGATCGTGGAAGAAAGCATGAAGATGGAGTTTCCGCAATTCGCCCCGTGTGATGGGGTGATCGCGTCCTTGTACGTCCAGGCCGGAGACGAGGTCAGGTCGGGAGACTGCATTGCGGCCATTTATCCGTATGATGAGGAGGCAAGCGCCTGATGTCGATCCAAGCTGTTCCGTTTGAATTGTCTGTTGATGCGCTGCGGCAAGGCTACCGCTTGGGCCGGTTTACGCCGGAGGAGGTCGTGCAGGTCGTCATGAACCGCGCCGAGCGGGATCGGGACATGAACATCTGGATTCAGCCGCCGTCGCTGGAGTCCATCCGTCCCTATTTGGAAAAGCTGGCGCAAATGAACCCGGCGGACTGCCCGCTGTGGGGCGTGCCGTTCGCCGTCAAGGATAACATCGAGGTAGCAGGCTGGCCGGTAACGGCCGCCTGCCCAGCGTTTGCTTATATTCCGGAGCAGCACGCAGCAGTCGTCGAGCGGCTGGTGGCGGCAGGGGCGATTCCGGTCGGCAAAGCAAATCTCGACCAATTCGCCACAGGGCTGGTCGGCACGCGCAGCCCTTACGGGGACACGCATAATGCGCTGCGCCCCGAGCTGATCAGCGGCGGCTCCAGCTCCGGCTCAGCCGTGGCGGTCGCGCGGGGCCAGGCCGCCTTCGCGCTTGGCACGGACACGGCCGGCTCCGGGCGGGTGCCTGCTGCGCTGAACCGGCTTGTCGGCTACAAGCCGGCAGTCGGAGCCTGGCCGACGCGGGGCGTCGTGCCGGCCTGCCGCAGCATTGACTGCGTGACGGCGTTCGCCCTCAGCGTCGCTGACGCCGAAGCGGTGGACCGCGTCGTGCGCGGTCCGGAGCCGAACGATCCGTTTTCACAGGATCGCCCGCTGACAAGGGCAGCGCTGCCCGCCATCTGGCTGCTGCCGCAGCAGCGGCCGGCTTTCTATGGCCCTTACGCCGACTCATATGCGCAGGCATGGGAAGCGGCCGTCGCAACCATTCGCAGCCTGGGCGTCACGGTCGTCGAGGCGGACACCGAACTGCTGCAGGAGGCGGCCGCCCTGCTGTATGAAGGACCGCTGGTCGCGGAGCGTTGGGCGGACCTCGCCTCCTTCGTCGAGTCGCATCCTGGCGCTGCACTGCCGGTCACGGAGACGATTCTCCGCTCCGCCACGCGGCCGGAATTCGATGCCGCCTCCTTGTTCCGCGCCCAGCATCGCTTGCAGGAAATAAAGCGGCTGACCGCTCAGCTGCTCCGGGGCGCCGTGCTGGCGTTGCCGACGTGCGGCGGAACGTGGACACGCGAACAGGTCAACGCCGACCCGATCGCTACGAATCGTCAAATGGGACTGTTCACCAACCACTGCAATCTGCTCGATCTGAGCGCCATCGCCATACCAGCCGTAGACGCGGCCGCACAGCTGCCGTTCGGCATTACGCTGTTTGCGCTGCCGGAGGAGGAAGCCAAGCTGGCGCCGGCTGCCAACTTGTTCGCGCACGCACAGCAGCTCGTCACCGTCGCCGTATGCGGGCTGCATATGCGCAGCTTCGCGCTGGAGCCGCAGATGACGGGGCTGGGCGCGCGTTTTCTGGAGGAGGCCGTGACAGCTCCGAGCTACGAGCTGTACAAGCTGCCAACGACGCCAGCCAAGCCAGGTCTAGTTCGCGTCCACGATGGCGGACACTCCATTGCACTGGAGCTGTGGCAGATGCCTGTAGCTGGCTTCGGCGCCTTCACCGCCGCCATTCCGGCCCCGCTTGGCATCGGCAAAATCGAGCTTAGCGACGGCCGGGTCGTGCCGGGCTTTGTGTGCGAGGCGTACGCGGCGCAGGACGCCGTCTCGATCTCGGCCTACGGCGGCTGGCGAGCGGCGAACGCCTAGTCCAAGATGGGTTCTAAACAAATAAACGCATGTCCCTCTTTTCACGGTGGGCATGCGTTTATTTGGCTAATACTCAACCTTCTTGCCTCGGACGAGCAATGATTCGCCAGCTACAACTATGAATTGCCTTAAACCAGACATATCATGTTATCATTCAAAACAAGACATGATATGTCGCTCGTAGTCATCTTTTATGACGACATATGTCAGATTATGCTGGCGAAAGATGTCCAACACAGTCGCTTTGCCACGCTTCTCAAATCCATGATTCCAAACAAACATCTTTCGTACCATCTCAAATGTCGGGATATAGTTAGCTTGCTCTCGCCCGGTTTTTTGCCGGAAATACCGTGTCACAATCCGAATCATCCTTGTCAGATACGGCGGATCGAGCAACACAATTAGCTCCGCGCGCCGCAGACTCGGAATAACCCACGGATGATGGTGCGCGCCTTCAACAATCCATTCATCCGTGCAGATGATCTGTTCCAAGTGCAAGTCCCGGTCATGCCCGGATCTGCGCATATCACCGGACGGATGCCGCTCCCACACCACATTGTCCAGCTCAAAGTGCGGGATGCCGTACCGTCCGGATAAGCGGCGAGCCAGTGTTGTTTTGCCGCTCCCTACCGAACCTATGATATGGATGCGACGCGGAATCCTGCTGCTCCTCAACCTTATCTCCTCCAACCCACACCTCTGACTATCAGCACTCTAGCGATCCGCAAGCGGCGGCTCCCCCTCCAGCCAGTTCCATTCGTTATTCTCAACAAAGCGGCTTACCGACGCATGGACCGTCATCCCCCAATCCGAGAAGCCGCGCAGCCGCTCGACAAACGCCCGAATCGTCTCTCGATCAGGATCCGCCAGCATCGCATCGTGCAGCTCGAAGTAATTCTCGGGCAATTGGGGAGCCGTCTTTAATACCGCCAACATGGATTTATGACAAGGAAACAAGATTCGGTTATGCGCCAGCATCAGCCGCCCGGCAAACAACGCTACGCTGCTGACGGAATGAGCGAGCAGATACGTATTATTCGCCTCTAGCGCCCGGCGGGCGAAGTACCCGGCATACAGCTCGATTTGCGCCCAAAAATCCTGCAAATTCCGTTCACGGTTTTGTTCCGGATATACGGGAATACGCTGTACAAGCTCCTCCAGTCCGGGCAGCTCGGAATAAGCCACAATCGCCTGACGGAAGGACGCGCGAGTCGCCTCGCTCCCCCGCTCCGCAGCCGCGGCCACAAAATGAGCGGGAATGATCTTCCCATCGTAGCAGCCGCCCTCGTAATCACAGCCCTCCTTCGTGTAATAAAACAACGCGTCTTGCTGCTTCCGCTCCTCAAACACCTCATCCCGCACAACCAAATAACAATCGACATCGGAATCGTCTCGCGCCGTTCCATGCGCCACCGACCCCGTGATGATAATCGCCAAGTAATCCGGATTTTTCTTCAAATCGTTGACCAAGTACAAGATAGCCCGCTGATGGTGCTCACGAATCCCGCGCTGCTGCAGCTGCTCCTTCATAGAAACCCGCCCCCTGATCATTTATTTTTTTCCATCATAGCTCAGTACAGCCAGGAGTCAATAGGTGGAATGCGCTTACTTTAGGCTCTTTCACATAAAAACTAAAAACGCGAGTGACAGGGGCTGCCGCACCTCTGCACTCGCGTTTGTTTTGTGACGACTCTACGAGTCAGCTTACTCTACATTAATAAATGGCGTAGCGCCACCGGTCACATTCGGCATCTTGCCGTCCCATTTCTCAATTGCCTTGAGCTGGGCCTCAATCTGGCGAAGCTGGATCAGCTCAGGCGTGACCTCCTGCTTCTGCAGCCGCAGCGCTTCCGCTTGGGCCTGGGCGCGGGTAATTTCCTGCTCCTTCTCGATCTTGATCCGATCAAGGTCAAGCTTGGATTTGAGCGCCTGCTGCTCGGCGATTTGCTTTTGCTCAATGGCCCGGTCGAATTCCTCGGAAAATTTAAATTCGGTAATATTGATCTCATCCAGGACCATATTGTACATCCCCAGCTTCGCTGTCAACGATTCCTTAACCTTTGCGCTAACCTCGGAGCGCTTGGAAATCAGATCCTCGGCTGTGTACTGAGCCGTTACAGCCTTGAGCGACTCGGCGATGGCCGGATCGACGATCCGCCCCCGATATTCCATCCCTACCGTACGGTACAGGTTGTTAACCGCCGTTCCCTCCAGATGGTAGTTGACCGCCAGCGTCGTCGTCACCGTCTGCAAATCGCGGCTGGCCGATACTTGACTGGACTCTGCCTTCTGGACACGAATCTCAACCGGAATGACTTTCTGAACAAACGGAATTTTAAAATGCAAGCCTTCCTCCAGCACCTGCGGCTGGACAGCTCCGAGCTGCAGCACAATGCCGCGGTGACCTGCTTCTACAATCGTAAATGAACGGAATCCCAGAAACACCAGTACCAGAACAACAGCAATACCCGTCACCAGCCGAGTAACTTGCTTGGAGCCCGGATTCGGATTACGAACAGCGCTTTCTGTATTCATCGTACTCCCCTCCCTCATCTTCCGTCAGTATTACGTAAAAGCAGCGATTACGTTTCACTTCATTGTCACCGTCCATGATGTCCGAACGCAAATAAACGGATAGAGCTTGCCAACCGCTGCGCTTGTGTGCCACAATCCAATTAGATCGGCAAGTTGTCCTTCCCGCTTACTGCCTCGCCGCTTCACTAAACTATCCTATTCGTTCAGGGTGCCCGCCATGTCCAAGCCAAAACAATCGTTCAAAAAAAGGTTCATTCGATTCGTCGATGTATTAGAATTTGTATTCGAATTAATCCCGTCCCTATTCAGGATGCTCTTTAAGCTGCTGAAGCTGCTGTTGAGATGGATCGACTAATCACCAGCTCCTCCGGGCAAACGGGCGACGCCGTTCCGTCAGCTGCCCAGACAAAAAATTCCTTGAGCCAAGCGGACAGCAAGCTGCCGTTCCCCCAGACTGCGCGGATAAACAGTCTTCTGTTTGCTTTCGCACGCATACGTACGCACCTGTACGTAGTATTTAGTAATACCATTATAATGACAGGAGGTGTTGGAGGATGATTGAGGAGCTTCGCCGGATCGGCCTGTCCGATCTGGAGGCCCGCTGTTACCTGGTGCTCCATGACGAACCGGGCTTATCCGGCTATGAGGTAGCCAAGCGGGTATCTGTATCACGTACCAATGTATACGCGGTGCTGCGCGCCCTGACGGACAAGGGCATGTGCCGCGTCGTGGAAAGCGAGCCTGTCACGTACGATGCGGTGCCGATCAGACAGCTGGTCCGCTTGCTGCAAACGAACTTCGACCAGACAGCACGGGCGCTGCTCAGCCAATTGCAAGCACCGCCGCGCGCAGCCGCCTCGTTTTATTCGTGGCAGGGCCATAAGGCAGTGGAGACCGCCATTCAGCGTATGGCCGCCAATGCCGAGCGATCCATGGTCGCCCAGCTTTGGGCGGAAGATATTCATTGGGTTGAAGCGTCACTACTTGAAGCGGAAAGGCGAGGCATCGCCGTAACCGTCATCTCCATCGGCGAATGTCACAGCCGCCTCCGGCACGTGGTTGCCCGGCAGCGAAGCGGCTCATGGGCCGGCGCTCCGTCCCGCAAATTTTCACTGCTCTGCGACAGCCGCTCCGCTTTGCTGGGCAGCTTCGGCGCTACCCACAAGCTGTCGATGCTGGAAACCGACCATCCGGCACTGGCCGAGCTGCTGCAGAATGAATGGCGCCATGACGTTGTCCTGCAGCAGCTGGAACAAGATTTCGGACCGGCGCTGGCCGAGCGGTATGGCGAAAATTTTGCGCGTATTTTGCAGCCTTATCAGGCGTATTTCGAATAAGAAGCAAGCTCCATCCGTATCCCTAGTCCAACGCCGTATACTCCGGCCGCCGCAGCCGGATCGCTTCGGCCAGTTCAACGGTCTGTAGCGACGCGGCGAACGATTCCGGCGGCTTGCGGCCCGCGCGAAGCCGGTCGAAGAAGGCGACGTTTTCCGCATAAAAACCGTTGGTCACAAACGCGGCTCCGTCTCCACCCAGCACGTCTCCCGACAGCTCCGGCTGGTGATGATTGCCCGCCAGATGCTGCACACTGCCCGGTGAATCATGCGAAGACCAGAAGGGCAGCTTCACAAGCAGCGTATGAGCCGCCGCATCCAATACAGCACGCTCCAGCACCGCTCCGGCCAGCGGAAAGTAACGAATATGCGCGCATACACCAGAGTCAAACTCACATTCCATGTAAATGTTTGTTTCACAAGCGCCCTGATGCTCCACCGGCTGATACCTGAAGCGGACATGCCGGTACGGGGAGCCTGCCCAGAAGCGGACAGTGTCAATGCCGTGTACCATCGTCATGGAGGCGTCCGAGCCGACCCGGTCCACGCGATGCAGATCATAGCTGATATGCTGCAAGCGGCCGGACGGCGCATGCTCGTCCAGCCAGCGCTTCGCCTCGGCAACAACCGGCATATGCCGCCGGTTCCAGGCCACCTGATGCGGAGCGCCGCTGCGCTCGGCTGCCGCGATCAACCGCAGCGTCTCCGCACGGGTGAGGCCGGGCGGCTTCTCCGTGAGCAGCGGGTAGCCCAGCTCCAAGATCCGCTCCGCGAGCCGTGCCGTCTGGTCAAACGGGACGATGAGACAAACCGCATCCGGCCGCTCGGCCGTCAGCGCCGTCTCCAGGTCCGCGTATGCCCGCCGAAAGCCAAACTCCTGGCGGAACGACTCCGCCCGACCGGCATCGAGGTCAACGCAGGCGGCCAGCTCGACGTCGGCGTGGCGCAGCGCATAAGCCTGCCAGGCGGGGCCATGCCCCCGCCTGGCGATGCTCCCGCAGCCAATGGTCACAATGTTAAACGCCATGAACTTCCACTTCCTGCTGAGCCAGATTAACGAACTGCTTCCAGGCGGCCAGCTCGCGGGGCAGATGTATTTCGTACGGCTCCCAATTGTACCACTCGCCGCTCACATAGCCGTCATAGCCGGACCTGACGAGCACACGGGCAATGCGCAGCTGGTCGAATTCTCCCTGGCCGATCGGCATATAGTGCAGCCGGTCGAGACGGCGCAGCCCGTCGTGAATATGCACATGCTTGATCCAGCGCCCCAGACTATCGCCAACCTCCTCCGGCTCCGCCAGTCCTTCCCGCTCCGTATGAATCACATCCCAGGCAACGGCCACGTGCGGGCTGTTCACCTCCTGTATTACCGCCGCCAGCAGCTTCGGGTCGGACCAGTGATCATGCGTCTCGACGACAAGTCTGACGCCGTACTCTCCAGCGAACTGTCCGAGCGAGTAAAGCGCGTCAATAATCGCATAACGCGAAGCCTCACGGGAGCCTCCAGCCGGAATACGGCCGCAGAAAACCCGAACGTTCGGAATATTCAGCTTCGACGCCAGCTCCAGATAAGACATCGTTTCTCCGACCTGGTACCCGACCTCCACCGGCTTGGAAAATGTATTCGAAATGCTGAGGCAGCAAACGTCGATACCTGAATCGGCAATCAGGCTCCGCATCTCAGTTTGCTGCCGCTGTCCGATGGACAGCTCCACCCCGTGCAGATGATCGACGCCGCTGCGCAGCTCCAATCCTTCGTAACCGTACAAGCTGGCTGTATGAATCAGCTCCTGCAAAGTCAGCTTGGGGCAAGACGCCGAATTAAACGCATATTTCATAAGTAACCCTTCTCCCCCTTATGATTTCCAGAACCTACCACCTTTGAGTTTTAGTATAGCTAGAGTCGCCATAACAATGTTGTGCTTTTATATAACAATATTGTGATTCCTAAAAGTTCCAGCTTTACACCTTCATTCTAACCCATTATGATTATGGAAAATGTCGAATTGAGGAAGCACAAGTAAATTTCGGGATTTACTGCCCGCCATAAGCGGTTTTTTCCACTAGAAATGGGCCTTTTTTCCTTTTTTCCGATTTGATCGCATGCATACAGCCTCATGGAGCGGACAGATTTCGGACCATGAAAACGTTATATATGAAACTTATTATATCAAAATTTAACGAGAGAGGAATTTTAGTAAACTTATGAAAATTATTGTACAAAAGCCAATCATCGCCACTCTGTTGCTTGGCTTGCTGGCTGCCTGCTCCCAAGCCAATGTGAGCGAGCCGGCCTCTGCCGACACGAAAAGCACCAGCACGGAGCCTACAGCCTATCCCATTCAGACACAGGAATCGCTAACGTATTGGATCGAGATGAACGCTTCCTTCCTCGGACTCAAATCCACGCTGCAGGACGTTCCGTTTTTCCAGGAATGGCAGAAACGAACCGGTGTCAAGCTGAATATAACCGAAATTCCGAACGGACAGGCGAAGGACGCCTTTAACCTGATGCTGGCCTCCGGCGATTTGCCCGATATCGTGGAATACAACTGGCTGACCGGAGCGCCGGGCGGGCCGGAGAAGATGATCAGCGACGGTTATATTCTCAAGCTGAATGAGCTGATCGAGAAGCACGCGCCTAATTTGAAAAAATATTTGCAGGACAATCCCGATATCGACAAAATGGTCAAAACGGACAGTGGCATCTACTACGTGTTTCCATTTATCCGCAAGGATGATCTGGTGAAGACGTATGAAGGACCGATCATCCGCAAGGATTGGCTGGACGAGCTCGGCTTGCCGACACCGACGACAATCGACGAATGGCATACCGTTCTGACCGTCTTCAAGGAGAAAAAGGGGGCTGCCGCTCCGCTGGCGTTCAAAAGCAAGCCGCGCGCGCTGGAAAGTTTGCTGAACGGCTCCTTCGTCGGCGCTTACGGCGTCGTGCGCAATTTCTACGTGGACAACGGCCAGGTGAAATACGGCCCTGCGCAGCCGGGCTATAAGCAATTTCTGACGACGATGCGCCAGTGGTACGCCGAAGGGCTGATTGATAAAAACTTTGCGGCAGCCGACACGAAGGCGCTTGACGCCGCCGTTACATCCAGCGCGGCCGGGGCAACGATCGGCGGCGCAGGCGGCGGCATCGGCAAGTGGTCCCCGATCTTGACCGCAGCCGTACCGACAGCGAAGCTCGTGCCGGCCCCTTATCCGGTGCTCAAGAAAGGCGATACGCCGGCCTTCGGACAGAAGGAATTTTCCTACGCCGGCACAGCGTCGGCCGCCATCTCGGCCAAGGCGAAAAATCCGGAGCTGGCCGTCAAGTTCCTCGACTACGCGTACAGCGAGGAAGGGCACTACTTCTTTAACTTCGGCACGCCGGGCCTCAGCTACAACCTGGAGAACGGCTATCCGAAGTACACCGACCTGCTGCTGAAAAATCCGGACAAGCTGTCGCCTTCGCAAGCGATGGGGCTGTACATCCGCGGGGCAGGCGTCGGTCCGTTTGTGCAGGACAAACGGTTTATTGAGCAATTTTATGCGATGCCGCAGCAGCAGGACGCGCTGACCGTCTGGAAGAGCAACAACGAGAAAAACGCGCTGCCGCCGGTATCCATCGCACGGGCTGACGCGGATGAATACGCTCAGATTATGTCGGAGGTCAACACACTGGTGGATGAAACCTCGCTGAAAATTATTTTGGGCACGCTGCCTGTAGAAGAGTTCGACAGCTACCTGGACAAGCTCAAGTCCGTCCAGCTCGACAGGGCGACGCAGATTACGCAGACGGCGTATGAGCTCTACTTGAAACGTTAAACGAAGGGACGGGGCGGCCATCGCCGCGCCGTCCCTGATTCTGCCGATCAGAAAGGATGTCCCGTATGAAACGGAGTGCCGTGGTCCGGTCTGCTTCAGCGCCGAAGAAACGCCGCCCTCTCGCCGTGCGGCTTCTCAAGGATCTCGCGCTGAATAAAACGCTTTACCTGCTGATGATTCCCGTCATCGCTTATTACGTCGTCTTTCATTATGCGCCCATGTACGGAGCCGTCATCGCCTTCAAGCAGTTTTCGCCGGTCAAAGGCATCTGGGGCAGCGACTGGGTCGGACTCAAGCATTTCGAGGCGTTTTTTTCCAGCTATTATTTTTGGCGGCTGCTCGGCAATACGTTGATGATCAGCCTGAACACGCTGCTGTTTGAGTTTCCCGCGCCGATCATGCTGGCTCTGCTGATGAATGAAGTGCGGAGCCGCTACCTGCGCAGCTTCGTGCAGACGGTGACGTACATGCCCTATTTTATTTCGCTGGTCGTCATCTGCGGCATCATCAAGGATTTTACGAATAGCGGCGGGCTGATCAATACCGCTTATACGGCGCTGACCGGGACGGACGGCCAGTCCATGCTGCAAAAGCCCGAGCTGTTCCGCCCGATCTATGTCGTCTCGGAAATATGGCAGAAAACCGGCTGGGAGTCCATCATTTACATGGCTGCCCTGATGGGTATTGATTCGGAGCAATACGAGGCGGCGCGGATCGACGGAGCTTCCCGCTGGCGGCAAATGTGGCATATCAGCTTGCCGGGCCTGCTGCCGACGATCATGATCATGCTCATTTTGCGGATCGGGAATATGCTGAATGTCGGTTATGAGAAAATTGTCCTGCTGTACAATCCGGTGATCTATGAAACAGCCGATGTCATCGCTACCTCCGTCTACCGCAAAGGGCTGCTGGAAGCCAACTGGGGGTTCAGCTCGGCCGTCGGCCTGTTTAATTCGGCGTTTAATCTGCTGCTGCTCATCGCCGCCAATTACATGAGCCGCAAGTGGAGTAAAAACAGCTTGTGGTGAAGAGGAGTTTGATGCCTGTGACGCGGTCCATCAGTTGGTCCGACAAGCTGTTCAGCGGCCTGATCGCCCTTCTGCTGAGCGCGCTGGTCGTCAGCACGCTGTATCCGCTGCTGTACGTAGCGTTTGCGTCGGTAAGCGAAGGCGGACGGCTGATGGCCCATCAGGGCTTGCTGTGGAAGCCGCTTGGCTTTAACCTGAGCGGCTACAAGCACGTGCTTGGCAACAAGTCGATTTATACCGGATATCTGAACACGCTGCTGGTCGTCCTCAGCGGCGTTGTACTAAGCGTCGCGATGACGACTGTCGCCGCCTTTGTTTTGTCGCGCAAGCGGGTGATGTGGAATCCGTTTTTTCTGTTTTTCATCGTGTTTACGATGTTTTTCAACGGGGGGCTGATTCCGCTTTATTTGATCGTGAAGGGCATCGGGCTGACCAACTCGCTCAGCTCGGTTATTTTACCCTTTGCCATGAACACGTTCCATCTGATCATCATGCGCACGGCTTTCCAGGCGATCCCCGAGACGCTGGAGGAATCGGCCAAGATGGACGGGGCGAACCAGCTGACGATCCTGCTGCGCATTGTGATTCCGTTGTCCATGCCGGTTATTGCCGTCGTGATTTTGTATGCGGCCGTTGACCGCTGGAACGCCTGGTTTTACGCCTCCATCTTCCTGAAGGACCGCAGCCTGTACCCGCTGCAGCTTATTTTACGCGAGCTGCTGATCAGCGATGCGACCGACACGATCTCCAGCGGGGCGGTCAATGAGCTGTACCAGATCGGCGAAACGATCAAGTACGCGTCCATTATGGTCGCAACGCTGCCAATTTTGTTTATTTATCCGTTTTTACAAAAGCATTTTGTCAAGGGTGTTCTCATCGGAGCGCTCAAGGGATAACAGCAACGCCCCAGCTTGCTACATGTAGAGGTGATTCACCGTCCCATGCTAGAGCCCAAAGCAAAGTTTGAAGAAAAAAGCTACATCTTCCATTACCGCCGCGAAACGCGCGAAGGCGGCTTTGAGCAAATTCATGCCCACCAGGGCATCGAATTTTTATACGTCCATGAGGGCAACGGCCACCTGATGTTTGATCAGAAGCTTCATCCGGTTTCCCCCGGCACTCTGCTGCTGTGCCAGCCTTATCAGCTGCACAAGTTCAAGCTGAACGTGACGCCGGACTGCCCGTATATTCGCAGCATCTTCGTCTTTGACCCGTCCTTGTTCGAGCGGTATATGGCGATGTTCCCGGCGCTGCATATGTTTTTCAACAAGCTGTGGAAGGCTGAGCTGCACCAGCAGGTGCTTCAGCTCGACCTGCTGCAGCAGACGCTGATCGCCGAGCTGCTGCAGGACTTCCACTATAACCTGCACACCTGCACCGAGCTGCAGCAAACGGAGGAGGTCGTGCTGTTCCTGTTCACCCTGCTGCGCCAGTTCCGCAAGCTGACCGAGGGCGATCCGGAGACTTCATCAAGCGAAGGTCCGCGCTCCAACAGCCGCCATGTCGAGCAGATGATGGCCTGGATCAATGAACACTATTCCCAGGAGTTTTCACTGGAGCGTCTGGCCGAGTCGCTGCACCTGTCGCCTTATTATGCGTCGCATCTGTTCAGCCGCGAAACGGGCTGTACGCTCAGCCAATACGTGATGGCGCACCGTATCCGCGAAGCCCGGCTGCTGCTGTCCACGACGAATCTGAGCATCACCCAGATCGGACAGCAGGTCGGCTTTAAAAGCAGCGCCTATTTCGTCAAGTCGTTCAAAAGCAAAATGAGTATCACGCCCCAAGCGTATCGCAAGCAAGTTAACAAGTTGTACGAGGACTAATCGTGAGCAAGGCGCGTGCTGCGTGGAAAGCAGAAAATCGCAACGTGGAGGATCGCTATGCATAAAAACAAGGACTCCCGCCGCCAGATGAAGCTGGGCGCTGTTCTCATGGAAACGGGGCATCATCTTGCAGCCTGGCGTCATCCCCGGTCGGCGGCCAACCGGCTGGTGGATGTCCGTTTCTATCAGGAGCTGGCCCAGACGGCCGAACGCGGCAAAATGGATCTGATCTTTCTCGCCGATACGCTCGGCATGCCGGATTCGGCTGCGTTTTATGACCATCAAATTTCAATTCGGCTGGAACCGCTTACGCTGCTGGCCGCGCTGTCGTCCGTCACCCGGCAGATCGGCCTGGCGGCTACAGCGACCACGACGTATAACGAGCCGTTTCACATCGCCCGGATGTTCAGCTCGCTCGATCACCTCAGCGGCGGACGGGCCGCATGGAATGTGGTCACCTCGGCGCTGGCAGACGAGTCGCGCAACTTCGGCCGGGACGCCCATATGGCCCATGCCGCGCGCTATGAGCGAGCCAAGGAATTCGTTGAGGTCGTCACCGGCCTGTGGGACTCCTGGGAGGACGATGCCTTCCTGATCGACCGGGAGCTGGGCCGGTTTGCCGACAGCGGCAAGCTGCATAAGCTCAATCACCGGGGCGAGCACTTCGCCGTTCGCGGCCCGTTAAATATTGCCCGCTCCCCGCAAGGTTATCCGGTGATGATCCAGGCGGGCTCGTCGGCAGAAGGTCAGGCGCTGGCCGCGCAAACGGCGGAGGTCGTGTTCACGGCGCAGCCCACTTTGGAACGCGCTCGGCAATTTTATGCCGGTCTCAAGAGCCAGCTCGCTGCTTATGGACGGGAAGAACATGAGCTGCTGATCATGCCAGGCATATTTCCCATCATCGGTCGGACGCAGCAAGAGGCTCAGCGCAAGCTGGATGAGCTGCAGGAGCTGATTCACCCTGTCGTAGGGCTCGGCGCGCTGTCGCGCAAGCTGGGTCATGACATCTCCGGCTATCCGCTGGATGAGCCGCTGCCGGAGCTGCCGGACAGCAATGGCGACAAAAGCCGCAACCAGCTGCTGCTCGCCATGGCGCGCGAGGAAGGGCTGACGCTGCGCGAGCTGTATATGCGGGTAGCGGGCGGACGGGGCCACCAGACCGTGGCCGGCACGCCCGAGCAAATCGCCGATCATCTGGAGGCGTGGTTTGTGCAGCGCGGAGCCGATGGCTTTAATGTCATGGCGCCGTATTTGCCGGACGGGCTGGAGGACTTCGTCCATCTGGTCATCCCTGAGCTGCAGCGCCGGGGCTTGTTCCGGCTGGACTATGAAGGGACAACGCTGCGCGAGCATCTGGGGCTGGCGCGGCCGGCCAACCGGCATGCGCGGTAGCCGGAATGCTGCGATTCAGGCGGCGGGCAGTGACGTGGCGCCTGACGGAAGCCAGATGAGCACAACCGGCTAAAACAAACGAACACCTCCAGTCCCGCGCATCGGCTTGCCGGGTCTGGAGGTGTTCGTTTCATGCAACCGATAAGTCGGCGTTTTCAAGCTATGCACCCTGTGAACGCTCAATCTGCTTGCTGCGAAGCTGGCCGCAGGCGGCGTCAATATCGGTGCCGTGCTCCAGCCGCACGCTGCAGCTGATGCCTTGCTTTTTCATCACGTCATAGAAGGCCAGCACCGCTTCCTTGTCGCTCCGCTGGTACTGGCTATGCTCGTCCACCGGATTGTACGGAATCAGGTTCACATTGACGGACGACCGGCGGTCGGCAATCAGCTCGGCCAGCTCCAGCGCATGCTCCCTGCGGTCGTTGACATCGCGGAGCAAGATGTACTCCAGCGTGACCCGGCGCTTCCGCTTCGACAAATAGTAATCAATCGCCTCCATCAGCTGCTCAATCGGAATGGCGCGGTTGATCTTCATAATGCGCGTCCGCAGCTCATTGTTCGGCGCATGCAGCGAAATCGCCAGATTGACCTGCAGATCGGAATCGGTAAACTCGCGGATTTTGCCGGCCAGTCCGCTGGTGGACACGGTAATATGCCTCGCTCCGATCGCCAGTCCCTTGTGATCCTTGACGGTCCGGATAAAGTTGGACATATGGATATAATTGTCGAAGGGCTCGCCGATGCCCATCACGACAATATGGCTGACCCGATCGCCCGGATGCAGCCGATCCAGATGATGCTGCACCTCCATCAGCTGCCCGACAATTTCGCCGCTGGTCAGATCGCGGCTTTTGGCGAGCAGGCCGCTTGCGCAGAAGCTGCAGCCGATATTGCAGCCGACCTGCGTCGTCACACAGACGGACAAGCCAAACTTATGCCGCATCAGCACCGTTTCGATCAGATTGCCATCCTGCAGCCTGAACAAAAACTTGACGGTGCCGTCCGCGGATTCCTGCCTGACATGTTCGGTGAGTATACGAATCTCATACTCCGCAGCCAACGCCTCCAGACATGCCGGGTGCACGTCCGTCATCGCGGCGAAATCCGCCGCCCGCTTGCGGTACAGCCAGTCCCACACCTGCAGCGCGCGGGATTTTTTATGCCCTCGCTCCTGCAGCCATCCGATCAGTTGCTCCAGTGTTAACCCGTATATGGATTGCTTATTCATCGCTAGCCTCTTTTCAACACCCTAATTAAGTAAAAATGGAGTGATACATTAAAACGCCCCTCTGGCTATTGTAACCTCACCAACCCCAATATCCTCCGCATTGAGATTAAGCTGTACCTTACGATGGACAAAAATGCCGTCAAAAATTTTGATTTCCTCTTGTTCCCACTCAAGAATTTCTTCGTCCCTACGACCACCTACAAACCCTTTTTTGGCAACAAGACTTGACTCGTCTATCTTTTGTCTAGCTTTAAGGGAGGCAACAGAAGTCTCCATACTCGAATGAACAAATCCAGTGACATACTCCTGCTTCACCACCTGCGTGACACCCAGAGTCGATAAAAACGCCAGAGCTCGAAGTGTAGCTCCTCTAAATTGAGATTTGATATCCGACGTCCATTTTTCTGAGTCCACTGTACGTTTCAACTCAATCACATACAAGTTGCATTGCTTATGATTGCTTGAATCAATTTCAATGAGAATGCCGTCCGCACAACGTTTGTTAACTGCATACTGCAGCCAGGCCGCATGTTCCTGAAGTAACCTTATCCATATTCTCTCTTGGGTAGAATGGAAGGTTACTGTCAGTCTCGCCTTTCCATCCTTGGAGGTTTCTTCAACATCATGGGACAAGCCCTCTAGCAAGCTGTAATAGCTTTGATCGACTCTTTTTAAAGAGTTTTCAAAATCAGGCATCCACTTCACCAAAATCCTGGATTTTACTGGTTTCAATCAACAATTTTTCAAGAGTCGTATTAAACGTCGGAATGACAAAGCCGTACGTGCCGAGCTTGATCTCCTCGACCACCGTTTTGCCGTCCACCGACTTAAACTCGTAGCAAGAGGAGTACGCTACATCTTGCAAAGTATCGGATTTATCGTAGCCCAGCTCCTCAAACAGCTGTTCTTGATTCGGATGCTGCGATAAAGTAAGCAAATTATTGACCTGCTGGGCAAAGCTGTCACTATGTGTCGTAAGCCAAATCGACTTGCCTTTGTTTATCAGTCTAAAAAATATGCGAACCAGCTCCAGCTGCTTCCTGACATGAAGATGCGACTCCGATTCCTCTATGATAAGCAACTGCGGATCATACTGCGATGCCAAAAATATGGCTAGTGGCGCAAGCTCTGCTACCAGCGAGGAGGTGACATGTAAAGGCAATCCCTCAGCCACGCGATCGGCCACAAAACGATAATTTTGGGCTTGGTCCATAGTTACGCGGCCATTTAAAATATTTGTATTTAAAAATTGGATTTCTTCCTTATAAACCTCTTGCTGCTCGTCATCCCAATAGGACTCCGATAACTTTTCCAGAAAATCCTGAACGGGTGCAGTCAGCTGAAGTGTCAAGCGAGGCTTCTCCTCGTAGAGATTTAACCCCTCGTCGAAATTTAATAACTCCTCTTCGATCACGGATTCTTCATGTAACAATTGTCGCCTTAATTCTTTTCGATCATTCCCGAGAATGGTCTTGTAAGTATGCATAAACCCTGTGCGGGAAGCAGGAAAATAGATCGGAGCACTAAGCCCTGACCGTCTCTGTTCAAACGAATGGCCTCTATAGGAAAACGAGTAATCGCTGCAAATGAGCACTTCCACAATTTTACTCAACAAAATGGTTGGAAGTTTATTTTGCTCTCTTTCCGAATCCAGCCCGAAGGAAGTAAGCAGCTCTTCCTCTCCATTTTCTTTAATTAGTAACAAGGCATACATATCTATAAAAATCGGAGCTTGCACCGTTTTCTTTTCTTCTGATTCATGCTCAGTCCGAATAACTCGAGAGTACAGCACTTGCCGTTTTGTCACTTGAATTCTAAAGTTAAAATACGTGTCTCTTGCAACTTCCAAACCGGCAATAGGAATAGAATGATTAAAGATCGCCTTTACCAGCGACTCCTTAGATGCCATCAAAGCCAGATTCAGCAGTTGAAAGAGTCTGGATTGCATGTTTTCATCAATCCTGAGCGACCTACGTTGATGCTCCCCTTCAACCGGACTGCTCTTCAATGCCAGACCTATTTGCACAAGCAATTGCTGGAACTCGTCCTCTTGGCGCACTCTGCTCATGATCGAATCCATGTTTTTGCAAATGCCCCATAGCAGCTCGAGCATATAACTTTTCCCGCTGTTATTCTCTCCGACAAACATCATAAAAGGGGTTACTCTGATATCTGCCTCGCTGATCTTGCCGAAATCCCGCACTTTAAGCGTCCACGTATTCATCATGCATTCAACCCCCTGCAACTCCAATTCGCGAATATGGCTTCTACGTACAGTTTATCCATAAGCAACGTAATAAGTCCCGTTCACTATGTTTGTCAAGCCTAATTATACAGGAACTCCTTAGTAAACACCAAGTCTCGTTCAATATTTGGTTTTATTTACGCTAGGCTACCCTCAATCAGGCGGCCGCCCATTTCAGGGGCTGGAGATGGACGGCCGCCTAACTCTCACTCTGTCGGCTCGCCCCGGCCCTGGCCGTCTGCCCGCAAAGCTTCCGCCCACGTCTCGGCGAGCTGCTCCACCTCCGCCTCGGCGGGCGGGCCGCCCAGCTGCACCTCGATGATGGTCAGCTCCGTCACCGCCTTCACCGCATGCCGCACGCCGGGCGCAATGTGCAGCACATCCCCGGCCTGCAGCGGGCATAGCCGCCCGTCCAGCAGCAGCTCGCCCGTACCGGACGCCACGGTCCACACTTTTTTTCGCTGCCGATGCCGCTCGTAGCTGGTATGCTTGCCCGCCAGCAGCTCCAGCCGGCAGGTCCATACCTCCAGCCCTGCCGGGGTTGACCACTGGTCCAGCACACGACTGGAGCCCCAGCGCGTCTCTTCCAACCGCGGCCGGGCCAGCTCCGGCTGCGCAGCGAGCGCTTCCTTGATCCGGCTGGCGCTGTGCTTGCCTGCGACCAGAATGCCGTCCGGGCTCGCGGCAACGATCAGGTTCGGCGCGTCAATGACATGAATCGGCGCGGCCAGCTCATTTACGATATGGGTATTCGCCGAGTCCTCGGAGACGCAGCCAGCGCCTACAACGCGGTCCTCCACATAACCGGTCAGCGCGGCCCAGCTGCCCAAGTCCTGCCAGCCGCCTTCATAGGGAATCACCACGACCTTGCCGCTGCGCTCCACAACTTCCTCGTCGAAGCTGCGCACAGGCAAGCTTTCATAGACGCGCAGCAGCTCCGTCTGGTCCAGCGGCAGCGCTTTGCTCGCAAGCTCCCGCAGCATAAACCGCAGCCTGAAGGCAAACACGCCGCAGTTCCACAATGCGCCCGACTGAATAAGCTCGGCAGCCCGCTGCGGGGTCGGCTTTTCGGCGAACCGGGCGACGCGCAGCCAACGCTGCCCATCGCCCGCTCCGGCAGCGGGCACGATGTAGCCGAACTGATCGGATGGCTGCTGCGGGGCTGTGCCGAGCAGTGCGAGGTCGGCGCCCGACTCCGCCAATGCATCGGGAAACGTATGCAGCAGCCGGAAAAATGCCGAATCGGCGAAGGCGTCCACCGGCAGCACGCATACCGTTTCATCCAGAGAGAGGACGGATGCCGCCTCCCCTTCCATCGCAGATTTCTGATCCGGGCCAGCCGCCGCACCACCCTGGCCTGACGCCGCATCCCGGCTAACCGTCGCCTCTCCATCGCTACCCGGCGTCCCGTCAGCACCCGGAGCTTCCGCCTCAACCAATGTCGCCGCCAAGCTTGCGCCCGCTTCGGCAGCTCCATCTACCTGCCCGGACCGCGCGCGTACGTCAGCCAAGGCCGACACAGCCGCCAGCGCAATCGCTGTGAACGTACCGCGCTTGCAAGGCTCGCTGAGCACGGGAATCCGCTCGCCGACATGACGCTGAATAATGCCCGTCTGGCTGCGGTGCGCGACGATCACCGTACGCTCCAGCAGTTCCGCCGCGTCGAGCTGGCGGCATACCCGCTGAATCATCGACTCCCGGCTCCCGTCAGCGGCCTGCAGCAGCTTCAGGAATGCCTTTGATCTGATCTCATTGGACAGCGGCCATAATCGTTTCCCCGAACCGCCGGACAACAGCACAATACGCATCGCTTCCCCCTCCTCTCACGAATGGCAAGCCAGCCTTCAGCCGCGCGAAGCCTTCGGTTTTCTGGTGTAAGCATTTCGCTCATGGAAGGAGATTGAACGGTACGAGGCAGCGAGCCGCCGAATGCGCGACGCGGACAGCCGGGTTACGCTTGTATGCAGGCTGCGGTTCAAGGTTGGCTTCAGCAGCAGTCGGCCCGGATTGGCCGCGTGGAGGAAATTACCGTACGTTTCAAACTCTGAGAAAGCGAACTGCCGCGACTTGTTCATGCTGCGCAAAATGGCGCGGTACCAGCTTATGCCGTGCCTCGCTTTGATGGTGCGCTTCAGCCGACTGACCTTCGAGCGCTTAAACAGCATGTAATGCGCGACGAAGGACCGCGACGAGGAGCGCGGGGTCCCCATCAGCTTGCGGTACGTGTTGAAATATTCCGGCTGGCTCCAGCTGCGGGTATAAAATACCGTCTTCTTCCCGGACAAAAACACATGCGGCCGGATCAGCACCGTGTCGGCGTCGATAACCAGGTAATAATCGGCCGTACACAATTTATCTCCGCACAGCTTGAGCAGCTGCTGGAACAACCAGCCGGAGCGGTCCCAGGTGCGGGAGCTGTACTTCATATCTTGCTTGGTCAGCGGAAAAACGCGAGTCTCGTCGACAAAACGGCAGCCCTTACGACGGCACAGCGCCTTGATGCGCGGCTTACGGGGGGACACGATCAAAATTTGCCCGATCGGGTGCTTCACATATTTTCGGACGGCATCAATCACGTAAGGAAGGGTCTTGAGATCCTTCTCGATCGCAGGAATAAGCACATCAATCTTCGTCCTGCTGCCTGGCTGAACAGGGTAGGGCATCGCCATCTCTTCATCTCCATTTGGCAAAGTCGTTTGCCTTAGGATATGACGGAGCCGGACGGCTGGCATGGGCCAACGCACCCGTCCATTCGTCCAACCTGCCTAAGCGGCCTTTGCACGCCGTCCGAAGCCCTTGCGGAAGAAGATCAGCCTGATGCCCGCCAGTCCAAGCAAGAAGAGCAGCAAGCTGAGGCCGGGGTGCAGCGTCACAATCGGCAGCCAGTTCTGCGCGTACAAGCCGGTCAACGTACTGGTGCCAATAAATCCGGTTAGCCCGGCAAACAGCAGCACATTAAATAACATCCCCGCCCGCTGGAAAGCCCTTGTCCGCAGCAGCCGGAACATCAGCGCAATAAGCGCCATCGACATCAGCACATCAACCAGCAGCGTGGACAGCGGAAGCCGGCTGGCTTCCTCAAACGACTTCCGGGACAGCAGCCACAGCAGCCCGTTTAAGGCCGGCAAAAGGAGCGCCCAGGTCAGCGAGCACCAGACGATCAACGCAAGCGTCGACAAGCGCTCGGGCAAGCCCGGCTTCGGCAGCTGCTCCAGCAGCTCCCGGCAATACGCCTCCGGCTGCTTGCCGAATACATCGAGGGCGGAACGCCCCTGCGCCTGCGCCTCCACCATATGCTGGAGCACCTCCAGCAGCAGCTCTTCTCCCTTCTGCTCGCTGATCGGGCTGGAGCGAATATAGACAAGCATTCCCTCGTAGTACGCTTTATTGTCTGGCCGCAATTGCTTCCGCAGCCGGTTATTTTCCCGAACCAAATCATGTGGGTTCACGGCGGTTTCCTCCTTGAGTTAAAATCGCATCGACACTGCCCTTCAGCTCGTTCCAATGCATGCCGAATTGCTGCAGCACCTGACGGCCTTCGTCGGTCAGCCGGTAATATTTGCGCGGGGGTCCGCCGGAGCGTTCCTCCGCTTTCAGATAGCCTGTAATCCAGTGCTCCTTCTGCATCCGCAGCAGCAGAGGGTAGATGCTCCCTTCGCTGACAAAAGAAAAGCCGCTTTCCGCCAGCACAACCGACAGCTCGTAGCCGTACACTTCCCGTTGCGATATAATATGCAAAATGCAGCCCTCCAGGATGCCCTTGAGCATCTGGCTATACGTTGACATGCGCAACTGACACTCCTTTCCTTCAAATTACTAACTTGCATAACAAGATACTTTTCCAAAAAAATTTCGCCAACTACCTTGTTAAGTCATATAGTAACAGACTGCTTTCCAGCTGTCAATGATTAGGGGCTCGCCCCGCCTGGTTGTACGCCAGGAAAAACAAGGGTTATAATCATGGTATAGGGTGGGGCATAATTCCCCATCTGGAAATAATCAGGGGTTGGTCAAGGGGGGACGGTATTGAACTGGCGCGAGCATCATCTCAAAAATGCCCTGCGCTGTCAGCTCGCCGGAGGGGCGCTGGCGCTGGGAGGCGTCGGATTCTGCGTGTACCGCTGGCTGGCGGACGCATTCGCCAATTCCGGCTTGCTGGCGCTTGGGCTGCTTCAGCTCTGGCTGCCCGCTATGCTGCTGCTAGGCGTCGGCTCCTCGCAGAAACGGAAAGCTTTTCTGCAGCCCGTAGCCTCCAGTCCGCCGCCAGCCGCTGGCGGTGATGGACTGCTGCCGGCGGACAGAGAGCTCATGGTGAAGAAAAGCTCGGGCCTGCTGCCGGTGTACCGGTATTTTTCCTTAGACGGGGACGCACTGCTGGAATTTAAGGAAACGGGCGGTCCGCTGGCCGTGCTCACGGGCACCTTGCTCGAATCGCTGCACCCGTTTTTGCGCAGAACGTATACGCTGGCGGACCGTCATGGCGAAGTGCGGCTGCTGTTTCACCAGCGGGCCGGACTGAATGCGCCTATCGAGGTGCGGCTGCCCGGCGGCGAACGGATCGCTGTCTACCAGCAGGCGATGGTTCAGGCGCGGATCGACATCAAGGACGACAGCGGCGAAGTCATCGCTCAGGTGGCCAAGGATGACCCGCTGGCGACCTCCTTTACCCTGACCGATGCGGCAGGCTCAGCGCTGATGCGCTTTTATAACGCCGGATTGCCCTCGCGCAACGCGGACTTTTTTTCGAGCGGCGATGATCTGATCAAGCTGACGGACAGCCTGCCTACCCGGGAGCTTCTCTGCCAACAGCTGATTGCAGTGCCCTTTTTCATCAAAATGATGTTCAAGAGGTGAATTTCATGAAGAAGAAAATCGTGCTGGCCGGCGGAAGCGGCTTTATTGGCCGCTATCTGCGGAACAAGTTCACGGAGCTCGGCTACGAGGTCCTTCTGATCTCCAGGCAGCCCGGAGCGATCGCGTGGACCGACACGGCTGGCATCGTCGCGGCGCTGGAGCAGGCCGAGCTGCTGGTTAACCTGGCCGGTAAATCGGTCAACTGTCGGTATAACGAAGCGAATAAGACAGCGATTCTGCAATCGCGGACAGAGACGACCGAGCTGCTCGGCCAAGCTGTGCTGGCCTGCGACAGCCCGCCTCCGCTCTGGGTCAACTCCAGCACCGCTACCATCTACCGCCATGCGGAGGATCGGCCGATGACGGAGGAGCACGGCGAACTCGGCTCAGGCTTTTCCGTCGAGGTCGCCAAGGCGTGGGAGCAGTCCTTCTTCGCCTTCCAGCCGCCGCACACCCGGCAAGTCGCGCTGCGGATCGCGATCGTGCTGGGACCGGGCGGCGGCGTGATGACGCCTTATCAGAATCTGGTCCGCTTCGGACTCGGCGGTGTGCAAGGCTCAGGCCGCCAGCGGTTCAGCTGGATTCATATTGAGGATGTTTTCCGGATCATCCGGTTCCTCCAGCAGCGGAATGACTTGAGCGGCGTCTTTAACGCTTCGTCGCCAACGCCCGTCACGAACCGCGAGCTGATGCAGCAGCTGCGGACAGGGATGAACCGGAAGCTCGGCTTGCCGGCCGCCAAGTGGATGCTGGAAATCGGCGCCCTCGCCCTGGGGACCGAAACCGAGCTGATCGTAAAAAGCCGCTGGGTCATTCCGGAGCGGCTGGAGCGCGAAGGCTTCCGCTTCACCTTCCGCACGCTGGAGCATACGCTGCAGGACCTGCTGACCTGACCCTGTCCGGCCGCAGAAACGCCGGCGCAGCGCGACAAAAAACCATCCGCAGCCCGGCAGCGCCGGTTCGCGGATGGTTTGGTTTGTCCTGTCGATGCGCAGCCATCGCCTACGCCTTGATCTCCAGCAGCTCATACTTGAGCACGCCCATCGGCGCGTTGACACTGATCGTGTCGCCGACCTTTTTGCCGAGCAGCTCCTTGCCCAGCGGGCTCTCATACGAAATTTTATTTTCCGCCACATTCGCCTCGGCAGAACCGACGAGCCGATATTCAATCTGCTCGGCAAATTCAATATCATTCAGCACAACGACTGAGCCGACGCCGACCTCATCGCGGGATAAAGCGCCCGCATCGGCAACCTTGGCGTTTTTCAGCATGCGCTCCAGTACCTGAATCCGCGTCTCCATGAAAGCCTGATCGTCCTTCGCGGAATGGTATTCGCTGTTTTCCTTGAGATCGCCGTAGCTGATCGCCACCTTCAGCCGCTCCGCCAGCTCCTTGCGCTTGACGGTTTTCAGCTCACGCAGCTCCTCTTCCAGCTTCTCCAGCCCTTCCTGGGTCAAAATAATTTCTTCACTGCTCATATGCCCACTCCCATTCCCTTGTTCATCCTCTTAGTGTACCCCAAACGGCCGGTAATTGGTACCAGACCGCTAAACTTCACAGCGACTGCCGACCGGCGTTATGCAAATGAAGGCAAAAAAAATCCTCCTGCCCCGCAACTCGCGCCGGAACAGAAGGATTGTGCTTGACGATCTGAGGAGCCGGGCATACATGCCCGCTTGCCTCACCCTAGTTAAACACTTTGTCTACGTTGTATTTCGCTTTCAGCGTATTGATGATGTACGTCTCATAAATTTCCCGGTGCAGCGGCTCCTCGACCAAGCAAACCTCGATTTTCGTCACCTCGTTGCGGTGATCCTTCATAGGGGATACCGTATCCTCGAAATGCTTTTTGATGCGCGGCCTCAGCTTTCTCGCCTTCCCGACAAACAGCAGCTCGTCCTGAGCATTATAGAACATAAAGATGCCGCCCTTGTCACGGGGAATCAAAATAAAATCAGTAAATCCGTAAATGTGGCTCAGCTGCGGGTCGGCTTGCTTGGCAATCGTCACATCCGGAGTAGGGATCGTAATGTCGATCACAATCGGTCACTTCCTCGTTATAGACTCGGTCTCATCCTATCATAAAAAACGGGATAACACCATTGTCCGCAGCCAACTAACGCGAAACTCCCTGCCCCTTATTGATTTTTGACTGCCTTCAAGTCGCTGACAATTTGCGGATACAGCTTATCCAGCTTGTGGAACCATAAGATGACAATTTGCACGACGGACAAAATCAACGGCAAGTAGATGAACATAAAGTGAATCGCCGCGCTCGCCTCCGCGCTGATCGTAGCCTGCCCGCCGACATAGCCGCCGATCGCCAGTCCCCAGCCGATAATCGCCGCGCCGATTCCGCTGCCCGCCTTCGTGCCGAAGCTGCCCGCGCTATAGACGAGCCCTTCCGTGCGGACACTGGTCTTCCATTCGCCGTACTCCACCGTATCGGCCAGCATGGCGAAGATCGTCCCGATAATCGGTGTAATGCCGATCGCCTTGATCACCAGCCCCGTAAGTACGACAGGAAGCTGCTCAGGGCTGGCGGCAATAATCAGCGAACCGACAATCATCAGAATACTGCCGACAACCGCCACATTCCGCTTGCCGTAACGCTTGATGAACGGCGCGATGAGGAACAAGCCGACCAGAATCGGAAGCAGCCCCATAATGCCGAGCAGCCCTACCAGACTTTCATCCTTCAAAATATACTGGGCATAATACATATTCAGCCCGCCGCCGACGCCGTTATTGATAAACACAACGATCGCAAACAGCACCATGATGCCCCAATATTTGTTGCGGAACAAGGCTGTCAGCCCTTGCTTGAGCGGAATTTCCTTCTGGGAAACAGTGGGCTTCACCCGCTCCTTGGTCGTGCTGAACGTGATGAGGAACAGCACAATCGCAATGACGCTGAACATAACAAACGTGGTCACCCAGCCCTGCTTGCCGCCGCCCAGCGCCTGCACCATCGGTTGGGTAAAGTAGGAGACCGCCAATGCCCCCACCAGCGCGCCGACCATCCGGAAAATGTTCAGCACCGAGCGCTGGTATCCGTCCTGGGTAATCAGCGAGTTCAGCACGCCGTACGGCACATTAATGGCCGAATAAGCCAGATTCATCAGCATATAGGTTACATAAGCGTACGCAAGCGCTCCGCCCGGACCGATATTCGGCACGGTAAACAGCAAGACGCCGGATAACGCAAACGGAATGACCATCCACAGCAGCCACGGCCGGGCTTTACCAAAGCGGCTCTTCGTTTTGTCCACCATCGCCCCGACCCCGATATCGAAGAAGGCGTCCAGCACCCGGGCGATCAGCATCAGCGTGCCGACCGCACCTGCCGCCAGCCCCACAATATCCGTGTAGAAATACGTCAGGAACGTCGCAGCCCCTGTAAAAATCAAATTACTCGCCGCATCGCCAACGCTGTAGCCGAGCCGTTCCCTCAGGCTGACCTTGTGATAAGCATCATCCGCGGCAAAGCCGGTTACCCCTCTATCGTTCATTGCACTCTTGTCTCCCTCAGGCTTGATTTCATAGACGATTCAAGTCGAGCAGCAGCTGCTCCAGCATGTCATCCGTCAGAGCATCACCGCCAAACGCCTGCAGCCCTCGGAGCGGCATAAATTGCAGCATCATCGCCATCATCTCGCCGTGCTCGTCATCGTCGGTTCCGCTGAATATACCGCCTCCTTGCTGGTATGCAGCCATAATCGGCTTAAACAGCGCGGCGCTGTCCGGCTGAGCCAGCACATCGCCAATCGTCGTATTGCGTGTGAAATGACGCTTCAACGCCACCGTCGATTCCACCTGCAGCGTGGCCTGCAGCACGATATCCTGCGAGGAATGGCCGATCAGGATGGCAAATTCGCCGCTTTCCACATGCCAGTCCTTGAGCGAAACGTTATAGTACGCAAATGACCGCTTGTCGAGTGTAAACGAAACGGTTTTCGTTTCGCCCGGCTGCAGCGCCACCTTCTCGAAGCCCTTGAGCTCCTTTTCCGGACGAATGACGGTGCTGACGGCGTCGCGAACGTACAGCTGCACCGTTTCTTTACCGGCGCGGCTGCCCGTATTCGTCACATCGACCGTAACGACAACGGTATCCGTATCGCGAATCGCCTCGCTGCCAAGCTTCAGATTGCTGTAAGCAAATGTCGTGTAGCTCAGTCCGTAGCCGAACGGGAATTGAACCGCCAGCTCCTTCTTGTCATAGTAACGATAACCGACAAAGATGCCTTCCTTATATTCTACCCGGTCGCCTTCGCCAGGGAAGTTCAGATAAGACGGATTGTCGCTCAGCTTCAGCGGGAACGTCTCCGCCAGCTTGCCGGACGGGTTCACCTCGCCGAACAGCAGGTCGGCTACTGCGCCGCCTACCGCTTGCCCGCCCAGATAGCCTTCGAGCACAGCGGCTGTACGGTCAAGCCACGGCATCACAATCGGCGCGCCATTCAGCAGCACGACGACCACATGGCTTTGCACGTCTGCAATCGCTTCGATCAGCGCATTTTGATTGGCCGGCATACGGAGATGCGAACGGTCATAGCCCTCCGACTCGTAACGGTCCGGCAGCCCGGCGAAAATGATCGCTACGTCAGCGTCCGCCGCCGCACGCTTCGCTTCCTCGACCAGCGCCTCGTCCGAATCATCCGAGTTCAGCTGATAGCCCTGCGCGTAAACGACCGATGCCCCGCTGCCTGCCAGCGCCGTAATCTCCTCGACCGGATTGTCCAGACGGGTCGGCACGATATGCGAGCTGCCGCCTCCCTGGAAGCGCGGCTTTTGGGCGAAGGCGCCGAGCACAGCCAGCTTGCGGTCCTTGCCAAGCGGCAGCAAGCCCTGGTCGTTTTTGAGCAGCACCATACTTTCACTAGCGACGCGGCGCGCCAGCTGGTGATGTGCCTGCTGGTCGTAGGAGGCATTTTCCACCTTCAGCTCCACCGACTTGAAGATAATGCGCAGCAGACGAGCAACGGCGCGATCAAGCGCCTCCTCGGTCAACTGGCCGCTGCGGACAGCCTTGAGCACCTTCGCTTCGCCAGCGCCATTGCTTGCCGGCATCTCCAGCTCCAGCCCGGCGCCCAGCGCAAGATCACGCTCGTTGACTGCGCCCCAGTCGGAGACGACAAAGCCCTCATGGCCCCACTCGTCCTTCAAAATATCGGTCAGCAGCTTTATATTTTCGGATGCGTACACGCCGTTCACCTGGTTGTACGAGCACATCACCGTCCATGGCTGCGCCTTCTTGACCGCACCCTCGAAGCTCGCCAAATAAATTTCGCGCAGCGTACGCTCATCCACAACCGCATCCGTCGACATCCGGCGATGCTCCTGATTGTTCACCGCGAAGTGCTTCAACGACGTACCGACGCCCTGGCTCTGCACGCCGTTAATATGGCTGGCCGCCATTTCCGAGGACAGAAACGGATCTTCGGAGAAATACTCGAAGTTCCGCCCGCACAGCGGCGAACGCTTGATGTTGACGCCCGGTCCGAGCAGCACCGCTACATCCTCCGCCTGGCACTCCTCGCCAAGCGCCACGCCGACGCTGCCGATCAGCTCCTTGTCCCACGAGCAGGCCATGCCTGCAGCGGACGGGAAGCAGGTCGCCGGTACGCTGTCGAACAAGCCCAGGTGGTCGGCGCCCGTTCTCTGCTTGCGCAGACCGTGTGGTCCGTCTGTCACCATAATGGACGGGATGCCCAGACGTTCCACGCCCTTCAAGTGCCAGAAGTCAAGCCCCGAGCACAGCCCTGCCTTCTCTTCCAATGTCATCTGCTGAATCAGACTCTCTATGTTTCTCATCATTCTTATTACCTCCCGGATCTAATATCGAATGAAGTCATGTAACCGTTAACCTAACTGGCGGTAAGCCAGTGTAAAGGTTTTCCTGTCCATTATAGGACTCCCGGCTGGAACAATCCTTCCCTATATGATTGAAAACCATGTCACTTTTTATGGTAAAAGTCGCAGAGCCATTCCGGATGCAGCGGATCAACCACAAAAAAGACCATGTCGGCCGATTCCAGGCCTTCATAGTCTTCTCTTTCGCTTGGACTATATGCTTCTAAATTCGAATAACTGCACCTCATGCGGCGCGAGGCGGCAGGTTATTCGCCATTCCGCACCGACTGTTTCCTCGCGCACCTGCTGCCGCGGCACGCTGCACGCGTTCAAATACTCCACATCCTGCGGCGTCAGCAGCGCATGACCGCCCATCTGCACCCAGCGGTCATACGCGCTGCCGCTGTCGCGGTTAATCGCGTGGCTGCGGATCCGGTAGCGCCCCGGCTCCAGCCCATGCAGCCGCAAGGTCAGCTCCAGCACGCCGTTGTCCTCAAACACGGAGTAGCGGCTGTGCAGCCCGATGGCGGACGTATCGTTTAGCGAATAAAGCTGGTCGTAATGGCAGTAATGGTACACCAGCAGCTGGTAGCCGCGCTCGGCGTCCACGGTCAGGCAATAGCCTTGTCCGCGATCCAGCAGTCGGCACCCCAGCTTGGCCAGCAGCTCGTACGCATAGAAGACCGACTTGCGGATGCCGTTGCGTGTCATAAGTCCAAGCCCGCCATGAAACGTATGCTCAGGCAGCGCCAGCTCCTCCAGCAGGTCGGTTACCGTCCAGTAGCCGAGGCCGGCCGTTTCATCCAGCGTTTCCACGACACTTTTGGCAAGAAACGCCGCCTTGTAGCACGTATCGTTCGTCAGCTCGCGATGATGCGGGGTCGCATTCCACTCTGTCACATGCAGCTCGGCATCCGGCCAGCCCAGCTCCGCCAGCTTCCGCTTCACCCCGTTGAGCGTCTCGGTTAAATAAGAAGCATCCGCATACCGGAAGCTGATGTATTCACCCGCCTGCTCCGGATGCTGCACCCCGATGACCGGATAAATATGAATGGTCAGAAAGTCCGGCAGGCAGCCAAGCTCCTCGCAGCTGCGCCGGTATTCGCTCATCCAGCTCGGATGCAGCGCCACCGTCTCGCCTTGAACGCTCGGACCGCCGACCTGCGCCTGCGGACATACCTGCTTGATCGCCTGATAGGTCGCGTTATAAAACTGCATATATTGCTCGAACGAATACGGCCAGAACAGCCAGCCGTCCGGCTCATTCCAAAACTCGAAGCGCCAGCTCCGCACCTCGGCGAGTCCGTAACGGTCCAGCAGATGAACGAAAAACGCCTGCAGCAGCTCCGTCCATTCGCTCATCACCCGGGGCAGACTGACATAGCTTTGTTTATGGAAAAACGATTTTGTTTTATCCGCCAGCTCGCCCGGCATAAAGCCCAGCTCGACAAACGGCTTCAGCCCTAGGCTGCGCATAAGGTCAAACACCTGGTCCACATAGCCGAAATTGTAACGGAGCCGCCCGTCGCGATCGCGGACCGCCACCATCATCTCGTCATCGAAAATGCCGTGGAACCGGATATACCGGAACCCGATGCGGCTCTGCACCAGCCTGAGCTGCTCCTGCACCGGCGCAAACAGCGCTTCCTTCGCCTTGCCGATCGTACACAATGTCCGCCATGTATGCTTGAGCGGCTTGCCATGCCCGGAAGCGCGCACCTCCAGCTCACGGGCGACAATCGCTTCGTCCGCCAGCAGAGGCGCAGCCTGCTTGTCGGCCGCCGGCAAATATTTAAACAGCCGGACATACGCATTTTCCCGGTCATAGGCCAAGTAGTTGTTGCCGCCTGCCGGACCGCCCGATGGTTCCTCCCGTGCATCCATGCCGCTGGCCCGGTACTCGGTGGGCGTCATCGCATATTCATCGCGGAACGCCTTATGAAACGCTTTCAGGTTGGGGAAGCCGCTGTCCAGCGCGATATGAATGATCGACTCCTGCGTTGTCAGCATCAGCTTCACGGCATGCTCCAGCCGAATTCGAGTCAAGTAAGCGCGGAACGAGACACCCATGCTTTTCTGAAAAAAACTTGATAAATACGACACCGAGAAATTTTCCCGTCCGGCCAGCTCGTTCAGCGTCAGCGGCTGTCGGAAATGGCTTTGCACATATTCATTGATTTTCAGCAGCCGATCCATCGTCCGCCGGTTAATCGAAGCATCGCTGCGCGGCTGACTGCCCGCAAACTTCCGTACGAGCACATAGATCAGCTCCAGCAGCAGCGAACGAATTTTCAGCTCATAGCCGCTGCCTGCCTTATGGTAGATCCACATAATCGACGAAAGCAAGACGCGCACCTCATCGTAGCGGGCCTGATCCGCCTCGTCGCGGTTTTCCTTGACCGAGCGGCATTGAAACGTCATATGCTGAACGTCCACGCCCTGCTCCCGCAGAAAGGAATCCGGAATTTGCAGCGCCAGCAGCAGATTATCGTGCGCCGACTGAATCGTGTGAATATCATTGCTGTTGATAAGGATCAAGTCTTCTTCCTGCAGCTCATACGTCTTCCCCTGCACGCAGACTACGGCCTGGCCCTTCAGCACAAACAGCAGCTCCAGGCTGTCGTGCCAATGATTCGGGACATACCGGACCCGGTGGAAAAAAATATGCATCGGCAGCATCTGATCCGTTTGAATAATTTCATAAGTATGATCCATCGTTTCACCTCGGCCCTGGGCTGCTCCCGGCTGCGGTCCCACTGTCGGACGGCTGCAGTCTAAGAGAAGTCATCACGCATGTATCATGGCATATTTAGTGTGGATTTTCAATGCTTTCGACGGCATGCCGACCTTGACTGTACCGGTACAATTCAACTTTTAAGCCATGGTGTTGGGGTGAATTTCCCCTTACAATTCGATTAGGGCCCTGTGTGTGCCAACGTCCGGGCTCCGCTAATTCCAGACCAGAGGTGAATATGCTCATGATCACGTTATCCGTCCCGGAAATCCGGGCTTATTTGTCCCGCATCGGCGTGTCCGACATGGAGCCGCCGACGCTGGCGTATTTAACCAGACTGCATCAAGCTCATGTAGAGCATTGCTCCTGGCAAACGGTTGATATTTTCGGCCGCAAACCGGCAGGGATAGATGTCCGCGAATCGGTTCAGCTGCTGATCGACGGGCGAAGCGGCTATTGCTTTCATCTGAATGGCGCATTCAGCACGCTGCTTCGCTCCTTGGGCTATGACGTGTCCATGCACCGGGCAGGCGTTCATCGGCGGGGCGGCGAGCCCTCCATTAACTCGTTCCATGTCGGACTCAGCGTTCAGCTGCCGGATTCGCCGGAGGGTCCGGCCGGAACTTGGCTCATTGATGTCGGGCTCGGCGATCTGCCGTATGCGCCGCTGCCGCTGCACTACGACACGTACGAGCAAGGCCCGCTCCAGTACAAGGTAACGGCCTCCTCCGTCGCTCCCGGCGGCTGGCGAATCGAGCATGATCCGGACGCCTCGTTTGTCGGGGTGGATGTGGATGCCGGCGTCGTTACCGACCTCACCGTATTCGAAGACAATCATCGGATCTACAGCCGTTCGCCCGATTCCGTCTGGTTCCATTTATTTCTCGTCCGGCGCCGCCATGCGACAGGCAGCGACGAGCTGCGCGGCTGCATCTGGACCCGGCGCGATGAACGCGGTACGGAGAAAATCGAGCTGCCTACGAAATCCGCCTGGCTTGAGGTGCTGAGCGACTGCTTCGGCGAGCAATTGATCCGCTACAGCGCCCTGGAAAAGGACGACATATGGGCCCGCGTGCGGCAGGCGCATGCCGAATGGCTGGCATCGCAAACCTCTTGAGCGCCGCGCGGTCTGTAGAGCGGCTAGCAGATCGTTTCTCAAGCAACGTCATCCTGTAAAATCCGGTATAGACTCGCGTTGCTTATGAAGCGTTCTGTCCGATTGTTCCTCGTGGAACGCTGCTGCACTGCCGCCGACTGCCATAATCAGCGCCTCCGGCAAAGGTTAACGTCTGCCGGGCTTGGCCCGGGCCGATGCAAAGAAGCCGCTGAACCCACCGTTAGCGTGGTGTTCAGCGGCTTCTTAACGTGCAGGCCTCATGGCTGCCTCGGCCTTAATAGGCTCCGGCCTCCCCTAACTACTACCGCTCGGCCGTCCCCCGCCATTTCGCCGCAATGGCCTCAATATGCTCCGGTGAAGTCCGACAGCAGCCTCCGATGATCCGCGCCCCGGCTTCATACCAGCCTACCGCGTCAAGCTCGAAGCTTTGGCAGCCTTCTCCACCATGCCATGTTTTCGTGGCGGCATCGTACGTTTCCCCGGAATTCGGGTACACGATAATCGGCTTCGGCGAGTGGGCGCGCAGCGTCTGCACCGCCTCCGTCACAATGCCGATCGGCGCGCAGTTCAGCCCAATCGCGGCAATCTGGTCGTTCGCGGCGAAGGCTGCGGCACATTCCGCCAGCGGCGTACCTTCGCTGATCGCTTGTCCGCTGCTCAAGGAAAAGGACAGCCAGGCGTATGCGCTAGGGAACTCCTGCAGCAGCGCCGCCAGCACCTTCGCTTCCTGGAGCGAAGGAATCGTCTCCAGCGCCAGCACGTCTGCGCCGGCTTCAAGTAAGGCGGCCATCCGGGGCCGATGGAACGCCGCCAGCGTCTCATCGGACACGCCATAGTGTCCGACATACTCCGAGCCGTCCGCCAAATACGCGCCGTACGGCCCGACCGAAGCCGAAACAATCGGCTTGGGCCGACTTGCGGCAGCAGCCGAATCCGCCGCAGCGCTCGTCCATTCCCGCCAAAACTCGTCGCGCGCATCCTTCGCCAGCCGCACCGTTTGGCGGATCAGCTCCAGCGCCTCCTGCTCGCTCAGCCCGCGCTTCCTGAACCCGTCCAGCGTCGCCTGATAGCTAGCTGTAATGGCACAGTCGGCTCCAGCTCGGAAATAATCGAGATGCACCCGGTAGATGAGTTCCGGGTTTTCCAGCAGCACGCGAGCCGACCAAAGCGGGTCAGCCAGGCTGCAGCCGTGCCGCTCCAGCTCGGTCGCCAATGCGCCGTCCACAATCATCACCGGAAACTGCTGCAAAATACGTTCAATGGCATTTACTTGATTTGAAGCCGTCATCGCCTTCACCTAGCCCTTTCTACGCACCGTCATATAATAGCTGATATAACAAATGGCAATAAACGGAATCCCGCAATACAGCGCCACTCGCTGGGTCGGGTCGAACGCAATGCCGATGCAAGCCGCCAGACACAGCAGGAACGATACAATCGGCACAAGCGGATACAGCGGCGTACGGTAAGCCAGCTCCTTCACCGAATGCCCTTCCTGTATAAACCGACGCCTGAACATAAACTGTGATGCGCTGATGCTCATCCATACAGCCACCACGGCCAGACCCGAAATCGACACCAACGCAATATACACCGTATCCGGCGCAACAACGCTGGACAGCAACGCCAGCAATCCGCCGACCATACTTAGCAGCAGCGCATTAAACGGCACGCCCTTCGACGTCAGCTTCGCAAAACGCGGCGAGATCGTCTGCTTGTCCGCCAGCGACCATAACATCCGCGAAGAAGCGTACAGACCTGAATTGGCTGCCGATAAAATCGCCGTCAAAATAACAAAATTCATAATATCCGCTGCATAAGGCACGCCGATTCGCTCCAGTGCCGCAACAAACGGGCTTTCCCGCACACCCGCGTCCGTCATCGGCAGCAGCGCCGCCAGCACCGCAATCGTCCCGATAAAAAAGACGATTAGCCGCCATAATGTCGTATGAATCGCTTTCGGAATCGTCTTCACGGGATTTTCCGTTTCCCCGGCGGCAATGCCGATCAGCTCCGTCCCGGAGAACGCAAAATTTACCGCCAGCATCGTCAGCAAAATAGCAAACGCTCCGTTCGGAAACAAGCCGCCGCTGGTCAAATTGCTGAAAAACGGGGCAGGCTCGGCATTCGCCATCGGCACAAGGCCAAACACAGCCGCTCCTCCAAGCATAATAAACACGACAATCGTCAGCACCTTCACCGACGAAAACCAAAACTCCGATTCGGCAAAAAAGCGGACTGTCCACGCATTAAGCGCAAAAATAAGCGCTGCAAATAAAGCGCTCCACAACCATACGCTCACTTCCGGGAACCATCGCTGCATCAGCAGTCCTGCCGCCGTAAACTCCGACCCCAGCGCCACCGTCCAGGTCAGCCAATACAGCCACGCCACCGTATACCCGGTCGCCGGTCCGATATAAGCAGCGGCATAGCTATGAAAGGCCCCCGTCTCCGGCATATGCACCGACAATTCGCCCAGACATAACATGACCAGGTATACGACCAGCGCACCGACCATATACGAGAGAATCGTCCCGAACGGACCTGCCTGCTGAATCGTATTGCCTGTACTTAAAAATAACCCCGTTCCAATGACGCCGCCCAGCGACAGCATGATCAGATGCCTTGCCTGCATATTGCGACGAAATTGCTGTTTGTTGCTGCTTCCATTGCCCATGTCCAACTTCCCCTTACCCTCATCATGCCTGCATAACCGTTTCCGGCAGCATTTATTTCCATATTATAGCGGAGGACAAGCCGCTGGTCGAGGGGGGAAGCAGCCGACTCCACCGGCAGTTATGCTGCGGGCAAGCTGTATTTTGCGCTGCGTATGTCGGCTCCTACTTGTATGACCTGCTGCGGATGTCCGTCAGTCTGGCGCTTGTAGGCAAGCAGCTCGGCTACAGCGAGGCGGAGCAGCATGACGTCATCGTCAGCTTTGTGCAGGCGTACGCCAAGCAAATTCGCCAGTTTTGCCAAGGCAAGGCTGACCCCGGACATTTCGAGATCGACGAAAGCTCAGCGAAAGGACCGGTGAAGAAGCTGCTTCGCAAGCTGGAGAAACGGAGACAAGCCCACTTTCTGGAGAAGGTAACCGCTCATATGCAGCACGGCCGCGTATTTGTAGAGAATGCGGAGCTGGCCGTCCCCGAGCCCGCCGAGCAGGCGCAGCTGGAGCAAGCGTGGGCCTCCTAGATCGGCACGGTCGCCGAGCGCAGCCCGAACGACGATCACTACCGGATCTGATTGAGGGCGGCATGGAGAAGGAGGGCGCTGACGACACCGTGCTGGAGGCCAAAGAAGTACGCGTCACGGTTCCAGCCTACTTTATGCCTTACTCGGCCTCATTCTGGGACTCCTTCGGACATCAGGGCAAGCGCGTCACCGCTACCCAGCAAGCCATGCACCACAAGGCCGATCCGTACCTCGGCTTCTTCACGATAGAGGGCCGGCATTTTTACGTCCGTGAGCGCTCCCCATATAAGAAAAGGCTGAAGCTGAAAGACATCGAGGGTATCGAGGAGATGACCAAGGTTGTCGAGCTGATGGGCTGCCTGACGGCTAAAATGCATGCGAGAGCCGATGCCGAGGTCGATCAGGGCCTGCTGCCTTACCACAGCGAAACGGAAATCCGGGAGGCAATGGGCGATGACACGGAGACGTTTGCCCGTTATGTGTCCGGGAGGGCGTACGCCTACAGCAACCAGGTAGAGAACGATTTCGAGGTGTTTACCGAGTGGGTGCAGGAACGGTTCCGCGTATAGCGCAGGGCCGGGTCAAATCTCGACGACCTTAAACGGTACAATCGAGACTTGATGCACTCGGCTGCTTCCTGTTCGAGCAGATGAAGCGAGGTGGGCCATGGTTACCGCGCGGCTTAGCGGATGGAGAAATGCGCCCACTCCTTCTCCTGAAGGTCATCCATGCGGTGAAAGAATGCCTGGGCCCGGGTGTTCGCGATCGAGGTGATCCAGGTCATATTGGCGTATCCCTCATGGATGCAGTAACGTTTACAGGCTGCTCTTTGTTCAACCTGCTTCTTCTCACTTGACACGCAGCAGCCTATAGGCTAATTTACATGCTATAGCATATAATAATCAAAGGAGGCTAACCAGAATGAATCCCCATAACCTGCTATGCGATGTCCAATCCGATGTGTCCAATGGAATTGGCAAACCGTCCGATGTAGCCGGGCATTGGAGAGAAGTCGGAGCGCATTCCCGCATGCCCATTGCTGGAGGGCTATCAGACGCATGAGATACTGGGCGAAATGTATGTGGTCAGCAATAAGCCTTCAGACAACTAAAATGGGAGCGGATCATGGAACTGCATCAATTAACGGGCTTTCTGATTCACCGTACGGATGTTAAAATGACCAATTTTTTCACAAAGAAATTAAAAGCCTACAAGGTCACCCCCGAGCAGTGGAGTATTCTTAGTGTGCTGGATGGGAAAAGAGCAACGACACAAAAAGAACTCGCGGAAGTCATCGACCGGGATCAAAGCACAGTTGTCCGCATGATTCACTCGCTTGAGAAGAAGGGCATCGTCAACCGATTATTAAATGATATGGACAGGCGCTCCCATAACTTGTATTTGAGCGATAAAGGAATGACGCTTAAATCCACCCTTCTGCCCGTTGTCACCGAAGCGCACAGTCACGTGACAAGATTCTTGAGCGACAACGAAATTCAAGCATTAGAGGTTATTCTCGAAAAACTGTATGCCAGTGTCAGGGATGAATAGCTGATCGAATACGAAAAATGAGGTGCGAGGCCATGACCAAAACCGAACAGCAATACTTTGAGGAAGCAAAGCCGATTCAGACCTACATGGATGAAATGAGCTCGCTTAAAGACGAGAGCTTCGCCGTGTTTCAACAATTTGAAGCGCCGGATGACGGGCTTATCCAGAAGCTCCAGCATGCTTCACTTCGGTTCCTAGTCATCACGGAGGATTGGTGCGGCGATGCCATGATGATCAATCCCATTATCCGCAAAGTCACAGAAGCTGCCAAGCTGGACATGCGCGTTGTTTTACGAGATACGAACACCGATTTAATTGATCGTCATTTAACAAACGGAGGTCGAGCGATCCCGATTGTATTAATCCTCAACGCACAAGGAGAGCTGGTTGGTAAGTGGGGCCCCCGCGCTCCTGAAGTACAAGCGATTGTGGATGAGCTCCGCGCCACGTTGCCTGACAAGGACGACCCTGCTTTCGCCGAGAAGCAAAAAGAGCTTTATGGATCGTTAAGAAAGCAATACGCGCAGGATTCAACCCTGTGGTCCTATGTGTATGAAAGTTTTAAAAAGACCCTTATTGACAATTTGAAGCGGTAAGGTTTGCGGAAGCTGTTTCGATTGTAGTATACTGGAAGCCAAGTATACAAAAGGAGGTGAAGGTAGGATGAACCGCGAGTTTGTGAACACGCAAGTAAGCCGGCTGCCCATCGCGATGGCTGGCATCGTTCATGGTTTGGCCCAAGACGGGAGAAGTCTGTCCAGCTTTAACCATACGATTTCACAATTCGCGAAGAGGCTCCTACCTTAACCTGAACGGATCAAAAACCGGAACGGACGTAGGGATTTTTCCCTGCGTCCTTTTTTTATGGGTCTTCATGGTCTTCATGCGGGTAGGGCCTCGACTTAGGAGGAGCCCCCCTTGTTAACGATAAATTGCCAAAACGTAAAAAAATACAACGCCGCCCAGCTCGTGCTAGAGGATGTAACCTTCGATCTGCATCATGGCGAGAAAGCCGGACTCGTCGGCCGCAACGGATGCGGGAAGAGCACGCTGCTGCGGATGATCGCCAAACTGGACAACCCGGATGAGGGACTGCTGACTGTCCGCAGGAACACTCACATCGGCTACCTTCAGCAAAGCTCAACGCCGGAAGGCGGAATGACTGTCCGCGACGTGCTGGTGCTGGGCTTCCGGGAATTGCTCGATTGCCGGGAACGGATGGCCGCGCTTGAAGCAGCCATGGCGGCGACGGACACGAGCCCGGAACAGTTGGACCCTCTGCTCGCGGAATATGCGAAGCTGCAAGAACACTTCGAGCGGGGCGGAGGCTACGAGCTTGACGCCCGTGTGGATCAGGTTGCGGAAGGCTTGCACATCCCGCGTGAATGGTACTGCCGTGAATACGACTCACTGTCAGGAGGGGAACAAACGAAGGTTAGCCTCGCCTCGCAGCTGCTGCGAATGCCTGAGCTTCTGCTGCTCGATGAGCCGACGAATCATCTGGACCTGGCCGCCGTAGAGTGGCTGGAGCAATTTCTGCTGAGCTACGAGGGGGCTTGCCTGATCGTCTCCCATGACCGATATTTTCTCGACCGGGTCGCCACGAAAATCGTGGAGCTGGAGGACGGGCTGTCAACCGTATTCCATACGAACTATACGCAATACGCGAAGGAGAAGGAAGAATTGCTGCTGCGGCAGTTCGCCGATTACCAGGAGCAGAAGAAGAAAATGAAGAAAATGCGGGAGACGATCAGGCAGCTGCTGGAATGGGGCAGAATCGGCGATAACGGGAAGTTTTTCCGAAGGGCGGCCAGCATGCAGAAAGCATTGGATCGGATGGAGATGCTGAAGCGCCCTGCACTTAACCGCAAGGAGGCGGAGTTTGAGCTGCGCCCTTCCGAACGGTCTGGTAAACAAGCCGTGGTCCTGGACAACGTGGAGAAGAAGTACGACTCGAAGACGGTTTTAGCGGGAGCTTCGGGAGAGCTTCTATACGGTGATAAGGTGATGCTGGTCGGCAATAATGGCTCCGGCAAGTCTACCCTTCTGAAGCTCATGCTAGGAGAAATTTCCGCAGATCGCGGAAGCGTGCGGCTCGGCTCCAGGGTCGATATCGGCTATCTCGCGCAGCAACAGCTCCCGGACAATCCGGAACAGTCTGTGCTGGACTACTACCGGGGGGAAGCCGGGATGGAGGAAGGGGAAGCCCGCAGCCGGCTGGCAGCTTACCTGTTCTATGGACCGGACGTGTTTAAGCCCGTTGGCCTGCTCTCTGGCGGCGAATGGACTCGTTTAAGACTGGCGCTGCTCGTACACCGAAAACCGAACCTGCTCATTCTGGACGAACCGACGAACCATATGGATATCGCGTCGAGAGAGGCGCTTGAGGAGGCATTGGAGGATTATCCGGGCACGATGCTGATCGTTACGCACGACCGCTATCTCATCAACCGGCTCGCTCAGAAAATATGGGAGCTGGATCGCGGACATCTCGCGATTTATCCGGGCAGCTTCGACGAATACTGGGCGGGACGCGGACGGAAGAAAACCAGGGCTGTCGCGGATGAGTCCGAGGAGCAGCGCCGAGCTCGGCCTGAGCCGAAAAGTACGAAGCCCATCGTCCCCCTCAGAGAGAAGCACAATCGAGCCGGCGAGAAGCTCGAAGCAGAGATCGCAGCGACCGAACAACAGCTATCCATGCTTGATGCCGAGCTAAGCGAGCTGGAGCAAGACACGGAGTCAGTCTCTCGATTGGGGAAGGTCTGGATGGAGCGTGAAGCTCTCGGCAAGCATCTGGATCAGCTGCTCGAACGATGGATGGAGACACAGGGAGAATAACGGCTGCGGGCCGGAAGATCGTCGATAGGCAAGAAAAAGACTCCCCCACCATAAAGCCGCACCTCCACATGTCTCTGGACAGTTGGAGGTTGCTCCATGATGCGAGGAGTCTTCGGTCGAAGCTTAATAAGCTTAACGCGCTGCGGCAACGGCGGCCAAAAATTGCTGGGCGGCGGCGGTTACTTTGCTGTAATCGCCGTCCTTCTGCGCAGCCTTCGTAATGTAGCTGCCGACACCTACGCCAACGCAGCCTGCCTGCAGCCATTCATGCACATTTTGCGGCGTTACGCCTCCCGTTGGCGCGATAGCTGCCTGAGCGAGCGGCGCTTTGATCGCCTTTACATACTGTGGACCTACCGCTTCGGCCGGGAACAGCTTCACGATGTCGGCGCCCGCTTCCAAGCTTTCGACCACTTCCTTCGGTGTAAACGCCCCGCTGATCGTGATCGCCTGGTACCGGTTCGCAACCTTGATCATATCCGGGTTCAGCTGCGGGCTGACAAGCAGCTCGGCTCCGGCTAAAATAGCGGCGCGGGCCGTTTCGCCATCCAAAATCGTACCTGCGCCGATTAACAGCTCCGGGTATTTCCGGGCCAGCACGCGAATCACCTCAAGCGCATTGGGCACGCTCATCGTAATTTCCAGCACCCGAATCCCGCCCGCAATCGCCGCTTCGGCGACGTCCAGCGCTTCCTGCTCGCTGTCAGACCGGATAATGAGCACGATCCCGCTCTCATCAATTTTTTTAAGATTTTCGAGTTTGCGCCACATCGTTAATTCCCCCATGTTGTACGGGACACAGCCCGTTATTTCCTTGCTTATGCTCTCATAGCACCAAGTCATTCACTGCCTCGCGCTCACCGCTGCTTCCTCTGCTTCCTCTGCTTGCTGCGGCTTACGGCTTCTATTGCGGGTACAAGCTCTCGCCGCTGAAGCCAAGCTGCCGAGAAATTTTAAGTGCGGCCTCCGTAACCAAACGTACGATCACCGCTTCACGCTCCGGCGTCATCGTCGAATGAATGCTCGCTACGCTGATCGCCGCAATCGGCAAGCTTGCATGATCAAAGATCGCGGAGCCGATACAATACATCTCCATATTATCCTCACGATCATCAATCGAATATTTCCGCTCACGGATCGCCTGCATGTCCTGCAAAAGCTCCGGCATCGTCACCTTCGAATACGGCGTCTTGCCGGCAAGCTCGGTGTCGCTGAGCAGGTTGTGCAGCTTCTCGGCCGGAAATGCGGCCAGCAGCGCCTTGCCCAGCCCTGTCGTATGCATGGAGCGGCGTGAGCCAAGCTTGGCTGTCGGGCGCACGACCGAATGATGCTCGGCCTTGTCGAGATAGACAACCTTGCCCTTGTCCTCGATGGCGAGAAAAGCGGTGCTGCCGCTCTGACGGTTCAGCTCCTCCAGAAACGGTCTGACCAGCTGCGGTACGCCGAGATTGGTCAAATAAGCGCTGCCTGCCTCAAAGGCGCCCAGGCCGATGCGATACGTTTTCAGTCGGGCATCCGCCTGCTCAATAAAACCTTTGTACAGCAGCGTCTGCACCAGCTCGAAGCCGCTGCTTTTCGGAAGCTCCAGCCCGGTGCAAATTTCATTCAACGTCAACGGCGAGCCGCTCTTCGCGAGCAAAAACAGCAGATCGACGACCCGTTCCGCCGATTTATTCATTCGGAACTTATCCATTTGAACCATCCCCATCCGAAAGTTCACATATGCGAACCATATTCGCCATTTAGAACTTTAAACTCATTATAAGTTCATCTTCGAGAAAAATTCAATACTTTTTTAACCGTGACTGGGCCGAGGTGTTCCAATATATTCCGTTGTGCGCCGTCATTTATCCGTTTAAAAAGGGGTTGAATTTTTGAGCTAAACGGTTTACGCTACATCTAGCTATTCATAATAGCGAATTAGGTTCGCATATGTGAATTTAACTAAGCTCTGTACGCACACCGTTTCCGTTCATACATGTCACCTACTAGGAGGAATATTGTCTTGGAACCTGTTGTTATTTTTTTGATCGGAGCTGCCGGGTCGGGCAAGTCCACGGTCGGCAAGCTCTTGGCCTCAACCTTTAACTGCTGTTACCTGGATAAAGATATCGTCTGCAACCCGTTTACCGGCCTGCTGCTGGAATCCAACGGGTACTCGGCTCATGACCGCGACGGCTGCGATTTTTACACGGAGGTTGTCATGAAGCTGGAGTACAAAGCGCTGCTCGATCTCGCCAACGACAATCTGCAGCTCGGCAGCTCGGTCATCCTGGACGCCCCGTTCCTCGGCTTCTTCGCTAATTCGAATTACATCCGGGAGCTGCAGGCTGCCTATGGCTGGAGCGACATCAAGCCGCTTGTACTGGAGGTGACGGTTGCGTTTGACGTGCTCAAGGAACGGCTGCAAGCGCGCGGTCTGGAACGGGATGCGTGGAAATTCGAAAACTGGGATACGTTTGTCCAAAGCATTCAAAGCAAACGCTGCTTGTGGGAGGACATCGACATCATCCGCTTCGACAACAGCGCCGCCACCGTCGATGCCGACAGGCTGTTTGCAGCGCTGCCCGCCCCGTTTGGCACGGCTCAGTTCGGAGGCTCCGACCGGGAGCTTCGTTCGAAATAAGCCGACACGCTGGAGATCCAAACGGACCTCTGTTTGGCCGCCCATGCTTCCGACGCGGAGCGGAACGCCCTGCTCTGTCAGCAGAATCAGCGGTATGACTCATGCCTCCGCCCCCCTCTGTTCATGTCAGGATATCGAACACAACTTGACAGGTGGATATGGCGACGGGTTCAGGTGTGCTATAATGGGGCAAATAATATGCCGAGCCCGCTATCGGAAGGCAAAAAGAGGCGACTGGCGATGACAAACCGAAAGCAATCCTGGCATGCGGCCCTGCCACCGTTGCGTCAATGGAGCTTGCGCTCCAAAACCTTGCTTATTTTCCTGCTGCTGATCGCGATTCCGCTTGGCCTGCAGGGCTTCTGGACGTACTATGACTTTTCCTCATCCACCGAACGCCGAGCGGCCGAATATTCCACACAGCTCGTCGGTCAAATTAACCGCAATCTGGATCGTACGTTGAAGGAGATGCAGCATCTGTCCCTGATGTCCACCTACGACCCGGGCGTGCTGGCCATTCTCAGCAAATACAGCAGCCCGGAGCTGGCTGACACGCGTCCGTCCGTGGAGGAGCTGGAGAAGATGCTGCTGCATATCGCCAGCGGGACGTATGACCGCCCGGAAATTCGCGGCATTCATATTTTCGCCGGCAACGGCTTCACCTTCTCCAACCTGGACGCCAATACGATCCGCCTGTTCAACGATCCGTCGCAGGAAAGCTGGTATGAGCGGGTACGGCTGGCCGATGGCGCCTGGACGCTGATCCCGACGCACCATCCTGCCTATGATCTGGAACGTGATCCGCAAAGCTATTTTTCCGTCGCCCGCCTGATCCGCGAGCCGAATACGAATCGTGCGCTGGGACTCGTCAAAATTGACTTGAAGCTGGACGTCTTCCGGCAAATTTTATCCAACGTAAAGTTTGAGGATAAAGGCAGCCTGATCGCGGTCAACAGCCGCACCGAGCTTTTTTTTATGGAAAATGGCCCCGGCCTGCCGCCCGACCGCAATGAGGAGCTGGCCAGCGCGGCCGCTCTGCCCAATGAATCGACCGTCCGGCGGCTGGAGCTTGGAGGCAAGTCGTTTCTGGCGATCTCCGATTATTCGGAGTACTCGGACATTAAAATTGTCAGCTTCATCCCGGTGGAGTCGCTGTTGAAGGAAACGAACGCGCTGCGCGGCGTAACCTTGCTGATCGGCATCGTCAGCCTTGTGCTTGGCGGCACGCTTGCCACCTACTTCTCCTACCGGCTGAACCGACCGCTCGCCGCGCTCAAAAACAAAATGAAGCTGGTTGAGCTGGGCGACTTCAAGCAAAGCGTTCAGGTCGAAACCCAGGATGAAATCGGACAGCTCAGCCGCAATTTTAACCGGATGGTCGAAGAAATCGACCGGCTGGTCGAGGAGGTTTATATAATTGGTCTGCGCGAGAAGGAAGCGGAGCTGACCGCGCTGCAAAGCCAGATCAACCCGCATTTTATTTACAATACGCTTGAATCCATTAACATGCTGGCCGTGCAAGGACAAAGCGGGCGTGTATCCGATATGGTGACGGCGCTTGGGCGGCTGCTCCGCTACACGGTCGGGCATGAGCGCAGGCTTGTGCAGCTGCGCGACGAGCTGGACATGGCCGAGGCCTACATCAGCATTCAGCAGCTGCGGTATGGGCAGCGGCTGCAAATATTGTTCGACATCGAGCCTGAGCTGCTGCCGCACGCCGTCCCCAAGCTAATTCTCCAGCCGATGATTGAAAATGCGATTTATCATGGCATCGGCGATCAAGAACAGGGCGGCACGATCTGGGTCCACGCCGTTCGCTTCGCGGATGACCTGCTGCTGACGGTCCGGGACGACGGACGCGGCATGTCCGAAGCCGAGCTGGAGCGGCTGCGCCAGTCGTTGTCCGGCCCGGCGTCGCCCGACGCCAAGCAGGCGGACGGGCACGGTGTCGCGCTGCGCAACATCAGCCAGCGGCTGGAGCTGATGTACGGCGCTGCCTGCGAGCTGCAAGTCGATGCCAGCCCTGGCGCAGGCGCAGCGTTCACGATGACCATTCCGCTGCCGACAGAAGGAGGAGACGGACAATGAACCGCATATTGCTCGTTGAAGATGAGGACGTGATTCGCCAAGGCATCGCTTCGCTGATTCGTCAGGCTGCGCCCCACTTTACGGTCGTGAAGGAAGCGTCTCACGGCCGCGAGGCGCTGGAGTATTTGAACCGGAACGCCGTTGATCTGGTCATTACGGACATCCGGATGCGTGAGCTGAACGGCCTGCAGCTGCTGGAGAAAATCCGCGAGCAATTCGAGGATATGCCGCTGCTGATCATCAGCGGGTACAGCGATTTCAGCTACGCCCAGAAGGCGCTGCAATTTGGCGTCACCGATTATTTGCTCAAGCCGATCGACCGCAAGCAGCTTGTCTGCGCGCTGGACAAAATTCACGCGCTCCTGCTCAAGCGCAGCGGCAGAAGCCCCGAATCGGCAGAACCGGCCGCTGCGCCGGAGGAACGGCATACCGGCGTCGAGAGCCGGCGGCTGATCCGCAAGCTGAAGGACTACATCGAAGCCCATCCCGAAGGCGATCTGCGGCTGCAAACGCTGGCCGACCTTGTTCATCTGAACTCGGCGTATGTCAGCCAGCTGTTCAAGCAGGAGACAGGCATTAACCTATCCGATCACATTGCCGCCGCCCGTATGGACCGCGCCAAATATCTACTCGCCCAAACCGAGTTGAAAATCTATGATATCGCCCGGCTGTCCGGCTACCAAAGCCCCAAGCATTTTATGCTCGTCTTCAAGCAGCTCGTCGGCGTAACGCCCGGCACGTACCGCGATCAACAAGCGACGTGACGGGCTCCCCCCTCTTTTCCTGACCATCCTCCAAAAAAAACGTACCAAACCCAAAATATGCGTGATTTCCTCTTCCCTTATCGTGTCAGTATAATTGACATATCAAAACCAAGTCATTCATCTAAGGGGGAAAAGCGATGAAACGAACGATGGTTGGCCTGCTGGCCGTATCTCTGGCTGCGACTGCAGCCGCATGTGGCGGAGGCACGACAGACAAACAAACACCGGCCGCTGATGCTGCCGACAAAAAGGTTGAATTAAAATTTGCAACATGGGGCAACCCGGCCCAGCTTGAGCTGTACCAGAAGCTGGCTGCAAAGTTTCAGGAGACCCATCCGAACATCGAAGTCAAAATTGACTCGATTCCGTTCGCGGATTACCAGCAAAAAATTTCCGTACTCGCCGCCGGACGCGAGCTGCCGGATATCGCCTGGATTTCCGAGCGAATGGTCCCGCAATTTATGGCCAATAACATTCTGGAGGACATCTCCGATGTAACCAAGGACCCGGCCTTCAACAACGAGGACATCATTCCTTCCACGCTGGAGCTGTTCCGCAAGGACGGCAAGCTGTACGGACTGCCGTTTTCAACGCCGCCAAGCGTCGTTTTCTACAACAAGGACTTGTTCGCCAAGGCGGGGCTGACATCGCCGAACGAGCTGGCGAAGCAAGGCAAATGGACCTGGGAGGAATTTACCAAATCGGCCAAAGCGATTGCGGACGGCCCGGCTTCCGGCCGGACCTACGGAGCTAACTTCTTCCGCGACTGGAAAACGTGGATTATTCTTGCCTCATACTCCTGGTCCAACGGCAGCGGCCCGTTCAACAACGAGATGACCAAGTTTACCTGGAACGACACCTACGGCGCAGACACGCTGAAGATGGTGCAGACCATGATGTTTACCGACAAGTCGCACCCGAAGGCGGGCGAGCAGGTCAGCTTCGAATCGGGCAAGCTGGGCATGGTGTTTGACAATTACAGCTTCGTTTCCAAAGCGCGCGCGATCAAGGATTTCAAGTGGAGCATCGCTCCGATGCCGTCAGGCTCCAAAGGTACGGTGCCGATGATGGGCCAAGCCGGTTATGTATTGTTTAAGGAAAGCAAGCACCCGCAGGAAGCGAAGGAGCTGCTCAAGTTCCTCGCCGGTCAGGAAGGCGTACAGACGACATCGGCGTTTTTCGTACCGCCGCGCAAGTCGGTGCTCAGCTCGGACGCGTTTCTGAAGCAGGAGGGCAACCCGGACCCGGCTGACATCAAGCAAGCCGTAATCGACGAGATGCCGAAAGCGCGCGTACAGCCGGGCCATATCCAATGGCAGAAGATTGATACGGAAATTTTATCGGGCTTCGACCGGCTGTTCGGACAATCCGGCACGCCGGAAGACATCTTGAAGCTGGTCGCGGACAAGGTTGATCCGCTGCTCAACAAATAAAAGGAGCTGGTGCGCCATGAATCGTTTTCAGCAATCGTTAACCAGCGACAAGCTGCAGCTGTTCGTCAGCTTGCCGGCTAATGATCCGGCGCTCGCACAGGCTGCGCTGGACGAAGGAGCCGACGGGTTGAAGGTTCATATCAACGTCGGCCACCGGGCCAGCGGCACCAGCTTTGGGCCGCTGGCGGGCTGCGCAGACGCAATCATGCAGATTCGCTCCCTATTCGACGGACCGCTTGGCATCGTGCCGGGCGGTTCACTTGAAAGCGTGTCGCCCACCGAAATCGAAGCGCTGCCTGAGCTCGGCGTGGACTTTACGTCCATTTACGCGTTCCATATGCCTTCCTTCCTGCTCCGTTATCCGAAGCTGTCGCGCACCTTCGCCATTGACAGCAGCTTCGACCAGCGCCTGCTGGAAGGCGCGTCGGCGTTCGGCGTCGAGGCGCTGGAAGCTTCAGTTATTCCGGGCGAGGAGTACGGCACCCCCCTCAGCTTCGCCGATCTGCTCAACTACCGCTGGCTGGCACAGCATGCCGGGCTACCCGTCATCGTGCCTTCCCAGCGTAAAATCGTACCGGCCGACGTTCCGGCGCTGATCGACAGCGGCATCAAGGTGCTGCTGATCGGCGCGGTCGTCACCGGCAATGACGCTGACGGCATCCGCCGTGCGGTCGCGGGACTTCGTCATGAAATCGACCGCCGCTAGCCGCAGCGTGACAGTCAGGGCGCAACAACGCCGCAGTCCGCTTGACCGGGACGCGAACCGGACAGGCTGGCTGTTCGTGGCGCCGATGGTGCTCGGCTTCGCCCTGCTGCTGTTTATTCCGCTGGCGATGGCGCTGTATATGAGTCTGACCGATTGGCCGCTGCTGGGGGAGGCCACGTTTATCGGACTCGATAACTACCGGATGATTTTCAGCGATGCCGAGTTTTGGAAGGTGCTGGGCAACACCTTGTACTTCGCAGCCGGTCTTGTTCCGCTGAACATCGCGCTGGCGCTGCTGCTCGCGCTGCCGCTTGCCGGAAAGCTGCCCGGCATGGGCCTATTCCGGACCGTCATTTTCATACCGGTGATGACCTCGCTGATCGTCTGGTCGATCGTCTGGAAATATATGTTCGCCACCGACTCTGGGTTTATCAATCAGCTGCTGCAATTAATCGGGGTGACCGGCCCTGCCTGGCTCTACGATCAGAACCTGGCGATGCCGGTTGTCATCCTTACAAGCGTGCTGAAAAACGTCGGACTGAACATGGTGCTGTTTATCGCGGCGCTGCAGCAGGTGCCGGTACATCTGTATGAAGCCGCGAAGCTGGACGGCGCGAATCGCTTCGTCACCTTCTTCCGCATCACGCTGCCGATGATTACGCACACGCTGTTCCTTACGATCATCATGACCATCATCGGCTCGCTCAAGGTGTTCGGGCAAATCTACGTTATGACGCAGGGCGGACCGGTCGGCAGCACCAAGGTGCTGGTGTATTACATCTGGGAGAAGGCGTTTAAGCTGTATGAATTCGGATATTCCTCGGCGCTGGCCTACGTGCTGTTTGTGATCATTCTGGCGCTGACTCTTGTCCAGTGGGGCATGCGAAAGAGGTGGGTCATCCATGAAAGCTGACCGTTTTTCCGTACATCGCGCTGGCCGGATCAACGGAGCGATGCAGTATACGCTGCTGACCATCGTATCGGCTGTCATGCTGATGCCGTTTCTGTGGATGGTCTCAACCTCGCTCAAGGAACCGGCCAAAGTATTCGTCTTTCCGCCGCAGTTCATCCCGTCGCCCGTGCGCTGGAGCAACTACTCCGAAGTGCTGCAAAGCATTCCGTTTCATCTGTTTTATTGGAACAGTGTTTATATCGCCGTCCTTGTTACGCTGGGCACGATATTTTTCGCTTCGCTGGCTGGCTATGCATTCGCCCGCATCCCGTTCTGGGGCCGGGGCGTCGTGTTTCTGCTGCTGCTGAGTACGATGATGATTCCGAATGAAGTCATCGCCATTCCCATGTTTCTGTTTATGCGGGAGATCGGCCTGATCAATACCCATGTCCCGCTCATATTGCTGCCGATCTTCGGAGCAGGCGGTGTGTTCGGCGTGTTTGTGATGCGCCAGTTTTTCATCGGCATTCCGAAGGAGCTGGAGGAAGCGGCTATGGTGGACGGCTACTCACGGTCGCAAATTTACGCCAAAATCATGATGCCGCTGGCCAAGCCCGCTGTCGCGACACTCGTTATTTTTACATTTCTGGCGTCGTGGAATGACTTCTTCGATCCGCTGATCTATATCAGCGACCGTACGCTGATGACATTGCCGCTTGCGTTATCGTTGTTTACGGATGAATCGGGGACAGCCTGGCATCATCTGATGAGCGCTTCCGTCATGGCGACGCTGCCGCTGCTTGTGTTGTTCTTTTTTGCGCAAAAGCAATTTATCGAAGGCGTGTCCATGACCGGTCTGAAGGAATAACGGCCATACTGGTACAAGGGCGCGCCGCCGGAAGGAGATTTCACAGCATGAAAGCTAAATTTGAAGCGGACGTCGTCGTCATCGGCGGCGGACCGGCCGGTCTTGCGGCAGCCATCGCAGCCGGACGTCAAGGGGCATCCGTCATCCTGATCGAACGATACGGCTTTGTAGGCGGCATGTCGACGGCCGCTTCCGTTTATCCATGGATGACCTTCCATACCGCTCAAGGCGAGCAGGTCATCAAGGGCGTGGCCGAGGATATCGTCAGCCGGCTGGTTGAGCGCGGCGGTTCCCCCGGTCATCTGCGCGATACCATTGGCTTCACGTACAGCGTCACCCCGTACGATGCGGAGATATTCAAGGTGCTGGCCGTCGAAATGCTGCATGAAGCCGGTGTGAGGCTGCTCGCGCACAGCTTTGTGGATGAGGTGTTCGCCTCCGGCGGCTTCATTCAATCGGTCAGGCTGACAGGCAAGTCCGGCCGGATCGACGTGTTCGGCAAGCAGTTCATTGATACGACCGGCGATGCGGACGTCGCTTATTTGGCCGGAGCGGCGACGATCCAGGGACGGCAGGAAGACGGCCGCACCCAGCCGATGACGATGAAATTCCGTATGCGCGGCGTAGACCTCGGCGCGGTGCGCCGGGCGATTCAGGAAAACCCGGACAATTTCTACCACAAGACGCTCGTAGCCGAGCTGGATCACCTGCCGCTAACCTCCGTCTCCGGCTTCTACGCCGAATGGAAAGCGGGAGATGTGCCGATTAACCGCGATCAGGTACTGTTTTTCACTGGCCCTGCCGACGACGAGGTGCTGGTCAACTGCACCCGGGTGCAGGGCATGGACGCTACCGATATCGAGCAGATGACACAGGCGGAGGAAGAAGGCCGCAAGCAGGTGCTGCTGATGGCCCGATTTCTGCAGGATCATATCCCCGGCTTCGCCAAAGCGTCGATCTCCTCGGTCGGCGCCCAGATCGGCATCCGCGAATCGCGGCGGATCGACGGGCTGTATTGCCTGACCATCGACGATGTCATCCAGGGAAGACGCTTCATTGACGGCATCGCACGCAGCGGCTACCCGATTGATCTGCATGACCCGACGGGCAAAGGCGTCGCCTCCGCTTTTATCGAAGGCAACGGCGCATACGACATCCCGTACCGCTGCCTCATTCCAAAAGGCATTCACAACCTGCTCGCCGCCGGACGCTGCATCTCGACTACCCATGAAGCGCTGGCGACGACAAGGCTGACGCCTAGCTGCATGGCTACCGGCGAAGCCGCCGGCACGGCAGCCGCACTGGCCTGCGCGACCGGCACGGCTACGCCCGCCGAGGTCAATATCGGGCAGCTGCGAGATGCGCTGCGCCGGGCGAACGTTGTGCTGTAGCCTGAGATGGCCTGGTTGTTACGCGCAATTCCCGTATAACCCCACTATTCGACACCAACAAAAGCGATTCCGGAGAGCCGTTAACAAGGCTTTAGGAGTCGCTTTTGTTCGGTTGGCCGTTGGCCGCTGGTCGTTGGCCGACCCGATCCCCATTTCAATCCCGGTCCATACGGATATGCCGTCGGCTTCGTTAAGCTCCGCGCAAGCTGGCGGCTTGTCACAAATCCGGACGCTCCCTTGTCTTTAATAAGGGGGAATTCTGCCCGGCAAGCCTCCGTCCAACCTGCACCGAGTGGCTTTCTTCCCGCAACACGGTTAAGATACTATCATCTGGAACCCGGAGAGTGATCCGCCTTGACGCTGAACGGAACGACGCTTGATGTCGAACAGCTCTACCGTACCTATAAACCGCTGCTCATGTCGATCGCCTACCGGATGCTTGGCTCCATGAGCGAAGCCGAAGACGCTGTGCAGGACGTATTTGTGTCCGTCAGCAAGCTTGGCGGCATCGAACTGGCCCATCCGAAGGCTTATTTGGTGAAAATGATAACGAATCGCGCGCTGAACGTGATGAAGTCTGCGCCCCGCCAACGCGAAAGCTATCCCGGCCAGTGGCTGCCGGAGCCGATCATCGAGCTTGGCTCAGACGATGAGCCGCAAGGACGTTTGCTGCGCCGCGAACGGCTCGGCTACGCGCTGCTTGTGTTGTTGCAGACGTGTACGCCCCCCGAGCGCGCCGTATTTGTGCTGCGCGAGTCGCTGGGCTACGAATACGCCGACATCGCGGCGATGATGGACAAGTCCGAAGCGGCTTGCCGCAAGCTATTCAGCCGGGCCGCAGCCAAGCTCGGTCATCGCCCCTCCGGCGAGGAGGACGAGGAGGAAGGCGCGCTGGACGCATCGCTCATCCCCTTTGTGCAAACATTCGCTCAGGCGATCAGCAGCGGCCGCTTCGAAGCCTTGCTCCATCTGCTCACCGAAGATGCGGTGCTGCTCAGCGACGGCGGCGGCATCGTACGCTCGGCGATCAATCCGATCAGGAGCCGCCAGCGAATCGTCGCTTTTTTCACCGGCATTGCCCGCAAAGGCTCGCTCACAGGTGATCTGCGGCATGTCCGCATCAACGGCCAGCAGGGACTGCTGCTGCTGCGCGAGGGCAACACCCCGTTTGCATTTATTGTCCAACCGGATGAGACGCGCAGCGGGATCAAGGCCATTTATCTGGTGTCCAACCCGGAGAAGCTGACACGGATCAGCGGTCACTAGCTCAGCTATTCGTACAGTGATTCGCACAGAAAGAAGGAATACCTGAGATGGAAGGTTTAAGCGTCACCTTTTCCGAATTCGGAAATCCTGAGCGCGTCCTGCGGGTGGAGCCCCGCATCATTGAAAAACCTGCGCCCGGCGAGGTGCTCGTGCGGATGGCCGTCCGGCCGATCAATCCATCCGACCTCATTCCAGTGACGGGCGCCTATGCGCAGCGTACGGCTCTGCCCGCTATTCCCGGGTATGAAGGTGTTGGTGTAGTTGTGGATGCGGGGGATTCCGCTTCACGTCGCCTGGTCGGCCAACGTGTGCTGCCGCTGCGGGGGGAAGGCACCTGGCAGCAATGGGTGAAAGCGCCGGCACAGCTTGTTGTCCCGCTGCCTGACCGGCTCACGGACGACATCGCCGCGCAAATGTATATTAACCCGGTAACCGCCTGGGTAGCTTGCACGGAGGTGCTGCGGCTGCGTGCAGGCGATGTACTCATCGTCATCGCCTGCGGCTCTGCGATCGGTCGTTTATTTGCCCAGCTATCGTCCCTGCTCGGCTTCCGACTGCTTGCCGTGACGCGAAATGACCGCTATACGTCCGAGCTGCTGCAGCTTGGATCTGCCGCCGTGATCAACACGGCCAAGCAGCCCTTGTCCCCAGCCGTGATGGAGCTGACACAAGGAATGGGCGCGCATGCCGCCATTGATTCGGTCGGCGGCGCAGCCGCAACAGATCTGGCCCGCTGTCTACGCCCTCAGGGCATGTACCTCGCCATCGGCCTGTTATCCGGGCAGCCGATCCCGTGGGCGGAGCTTGCGCAGCAGCCGCAGCTGCACAGCAAGCTGTTTCATTTGCGTCATTGGCTGCAGCAAGCTTCCGTACCTGTGTGGCACGATACCTTCAGCCGACTGCTGACGCTTGTCATGGACGGCCGCATGCGGCTGATGCCGCCCGGCGCCACGTTTGACTTGACCGACGTACACGCAGCGGTGCGAGCTGTCGTTTCCGGCGCCGGAAACGGGGGGAAAATTTTTTTAACGGGATAAACCGAAATTGAACAACTAAAGACGAAGCTAAGCAAACCCATGCCGAACAGGCCGTCGAACGATTCGACGGCCTTCTTGAAGTCTATGATACCGATTTATTACGATACGGTGCGGCGTGCAGTCTTCGGCTCTGCAGGCTCAGCCAAACCAAGCGTCCGTGCAGTGGACGTTTGGATATCGTGAATAAGCTCCGGCTTTTTCATCAAAGATATCCCATAAGACGGGATCATTTCTTTAATTTTCGGCTCCCACGTCTTGATATGCTGCGGGAAGCATTTCTGGATGACCTCAAGCATGACGGAAACAGCTGTCGAAGCGCCTGGAGAAGCGCCAAGCAAGGCTGCGATCGAGCCGTCGGCGGCATTAATGACTTCCGTACCGAATTGCAGCGTACCTTTGCCGGCAGCCGTATCTTTAATAATTTGTACGCGCTGACCTGCTACCAACAGCTCCCAGTCCTCGCTTTTGGCGTTCGGAATGAAATCCCTGAGCGCTTCCATCCGCTGTTCTTTCGACAGCATGACTTGCTTGATCAGGTAAGAGGTCAACGACATGTTTTTGACGCCCGCCGCCATCATCGTCACGAGATTGCCCGGTTTGACAGAAGTGATCAAATCAAACATGGAGCCGGTTTTCAGGAACTTGGGCGAGAAGCCTGCGAACGGCCCAAAAAACAACGATTCCTTCTTGTCGATCACACGGGTATCCAGATGCGGCACCGACATCGGCGGCGCACCAACCGGAGCTTTGCCGTACACCTTGGCCCGATGCTGGGCGACAATCTCCGGCTTCTGACAGACCATAAACAACCCGCTAACCGGGAATCCGCCGATGCCTTGGCCTTCGGGAATGCCCGACTTCTGCAGCAAGTGCAGGCTGCCGCCGCCGCCGCCGATAAAGACAAACTTGGCCGTGTGACGCTCCACAACGCCGCTATCAACGTTACGCACCTTTATTTCCCACGAGCCGTCGCCGGCGCGTCTAATGTCATCGACGCTATGCTTGAATTTGATGTTCACGTTTTTGTTCTTTAAGTGGGCAAACAATAGGCGCGTTAAAGCACCAAAGTTGACATCTGTTCCAGAGTCGATTTTGGTGGCGGCTATAGGCTGATTCGATGTCCGGTCTTTCATCATAAGCGGAATCCATTCCTTCAGCTTCTCCGGGTCACTGGAAAACTCCATCCCTTGAAACAACGGATTGCTGGACATCGCTTCAAAGCGTTTTTTCAAAAATGAAACATCCTCTGTCCCTTGCACAAAGCTCAAATGAGGCACTGGCATAATAAAATCCTTCGGATTGCGGATCAGGTTGCTGTTTACCAGGTACGACCAAAACTGCCGGGACACCTGAAACTCTTCATTGACTTTAATCGCTTTGCTGATATCAACCGACCCGTCCGGCTTCTCGGTAGTGTAGTTAAGCTCACACAACGAAGCATGCCCGGTGCCCGCGTTGTTCCATTCGTTAGAGCTTTCCTCCCCGGCCGTTGCAAGTCGCTCAATAACTGTGATTTCCCAGTCCGGCACTAATTCCTTCAGCAGAGAACCTAGAGTCGCACTCATGATTCCGGCGCCAATTAAGATAACATCTGTTTTCTTTTGTATGCTGCTCATGTTTACCGTCCTTGTATGTTATGATTTGCAGAAAGGATGCAGGCATTCCTACTTGGCCGCCACATCAACGTGCGCGACCTCGTCTCACATCTTCTTCTGGATCAAGGATAATCTGATTCTAGTGTATCACTATTGGATATAGAATAAAACACTAGATGTACGCACAAACACGTTGAATAATTAGGAAATGAGAGACACGCCGCGAGGGCCTGCAACACTCCTTTAACTATCTCGTATAATTGATCTAAAATCCAATAAATAATACCTATATCAATTATAACTTAATTTTTATGCGGGGCCCCTTCGAGCGTTGGAAGCGTTACCGCAAATATGCAAAAAACCAAGGCTCCTTTTGGAGCCCCAGCGTTGACTGCCTCGATTACAGCCCGCCCACCTATCCAAACATTGTTGCCAATCGTGACAGGTTTTCCAAATTCCGCCCCGGAGATTCGTTCAAACGGGTTGAGCTGCACACTACCCGGAAACCCGCATATAGTGGGGTCTGTGGTCATTCCAGAAGATGGCGAGTTTATTTAGGTGAATTCAAGCATATAAATATAGGAGGCACTTTACTTTCACTCCTCTACGATATCCGGTTGGAAGCTTCAAAAAAAATTTACAATTTACCTATTGCTAAATGTGGCTTTTATGCTAATATAGGAACGTAGTAAGTAAGAAAGCTGATATTCAATATATCTGGATCTTTGAAGCAGATAATTTTTGACCACATCTTATCCAAGATGTTAAGGCCATACGGACAGCCGGGTCAAATGCCGATCGGCAACTTTAGTTGCCTTATTGATTGAGCTCAAAACTCAAATTTTATAAGTTGGTTACTTTACAACCTGTGCAACCGCACATCAACTTGTGAAACGGTCAATAAGAGTGGTAAAAGTGATTATTTGCTATATAGACTCTGATCCTTTTATGATATATGACGAATATTAAAGAGCTTTTTTACAGAAGTGGGTTTGATTACTTTTGTAACAGGGTGAGCCCTGTACTTTTTAATATGCGATTATATCTAAAAAAAGCAAGTGTGATGCGCGACTAGGCGTATTTGCATTTGCTTTTTTTGTTTCCAGGACGTTTTCTGCGAATCATTACAAGCGGTAAATACGGAGCAAGTCGGGTTCTGAGACGGCATTCATTTTACACTTCAAAAACCACAACGTGAGGAGCTAAAAACAATGAGCAAAGCACTAATTATCGGTTGCGGCGGCGTAGCCTCGGTAACCATCCACAAATGCGTTCAAAACAGTGACGTATTCACAGAAATCTGTATTGCAAGCCGGACGAAGTCCAAATGTGACGAACTGAAAGCTAAACTTGACGGCGGTAAAACCAAAATTACGACGGCACAAGTCGATGCCGATAACGTGGATGAGCTCATCGCGTTGATCGAAGAATTCAAACCGGACATTGTCATGAATCTGGCGCTGCCTTACCAGGATCTCACGATCATGGACGCTTGCCTGGCCACAAAAACCCATTACATGGACACGGCTAACTACGAGCCGGAAGACACGGCAAAATTCGAATACAAATGGCAGTGGGACTACCGTGAGCGCTTCGAAAAAGCTGGCATCACAGCTCTTCTGGGCAGCGGCTTCGACCCTGGCGTAACCGGCGTATTTTCGGCCTATGCGCTCAAGCACTACTTCGATGAAATCGAATATATCGACATTCTCGACTGTAACGGCGGCGACCATGGTTATCCGTTCGCAACGAACTTCAACCCCGAAATCAACATCCGTGAGGTTTCAGCTAACGGAAGATATTGGGAGAACGGCGAATGGATTGAAACCAAGCCAATGGAAATCAAGCGTGTGTATGATTTCGCTGAAGTTGGCGAGAAGGATATGTACCTGCTTTACCATGAGGAGCTTGAATCCCTTGCGGTAAACATGCCTGGACTGAAGCGTATTCGGTTCTTTATGACCTTCGGCCAAAGCTACCTGACACATCTGAGAGCACTTGAGAATGTAGGCATGACCTCCATCGAGCCGATCGAATACGAAGGCAAGCAAATCATTCCGCTTCAATTCTTGAAGGCGGTACTGCCAGATCCGGCGTCGCTCGGACCGCGCACCGTAGGCAAAACAAATATCGGCTGCATTTTCCAAGGCAAAAAAGACGGCCAAGCTAAAACGTACTATGTCTACAACGTTTGCGATCACCAGGAATGCTACAAAGAGGTGGGCTCCCAAGCGATTTCTTACACGACAGGCGTTCCGGCTATGATCGGAGCCGCGATGATTTTGACTGGCAAGTGGAACAAAGCGGGCGTGTACAACATTGAAGAATTCGATCCGGACCCGTTCATGGAAGAGCTGAATAAATGGGGACTTCCATGGGTAGAAGACTTTAACCCGGTACTTGTCGACGATGAGCATGCCCAGGCTAAACAGCCGGAGCTGGTTCGCTAACATGCACTTTGATGAATTGCCGACTCCCTGCTATGTAGTCGATTATGAGCGTATCGAGAACAATCTGAAAATCCTGGGCGGCGTTATGCAGCGCACAGGGGCCAAGATTGTATTAGCTCAAAAAGCGTTCTCAATGACGACGATGTATCCCCTTATCGGAAGCTATCTTAGCGGCACAACGGCCAGCGGTTTGTTTGAAGCCCGCTTGGGTTATGAGGAAATGGGCAAAGAAAATCATGTCTTTGCCCCTGCCTATCGCGACGATGAAATCGACGAAATTATTTCGATTTGCGATCACATTATCTTTAATTCATTTTCCCAGTTGGAAAAGTTTAAGGGTAAAGCTCTGCAAGCCGGCAAAAAGGTGGGCCTCCGCATTAACCCGGAGTGCTCCACACAGGTCGGACATGAAATTTATGATCCGTGCTCGCCAGGCTCCCGTTTCGGGGCCAAACGCGATCAAGTGCGTCCAGAGCTGCTTGAAGGCGTAACGGGCCTGCACTTCCACACGCTTTGCCAGCAAAACTCGGATGATTTGGCGACTACGCTGAATGCCGTGGAAGAAAAGTTCGGCGAGTGGCTGCCGCAGATGGAATGGATCAACTTTGGCGGCGGCCACCATATCACAAGGGAAGATTACGATCTTGCCACCCTTGAGGCTTGCATCAAAAAAATGCAGGACAAATACGGCCTTGAGGTGTATCTTGAGCCAGGCGAGGCCATCGCGCTCAACGCAGGCTACCTGGTCACCTCTGTTCTTGATCTTCATGAAAACGGGATGGATATTGCCATTCTCGACACGTCGGCCACCTGTCACATGCCGGATGTACTCGAAATGCCTTATCGCCCGCCGCTTTTTGGCTCCGGCGAGCCGGGCGAGAAGCCTTTTACATACCGTCTGGGCGGCCAAACGTGCCTGACCGGCGACGTAATCGGCGACTATTCGTTCGACAAGCCGTTAAAAAACGGCGATAGACTGGTTTTTGGCGATATGGCGATTTACTCCATGGTCAAAACCAACACCTTCAACGGCATGCCGCTGCCGGCTATTGCGGTCAAAGGCAAAGATGGCGACTGCAAGGTCGTGCGAGAGTTTGGCTATGAAGATTTTAAAGTAAGACTTGCGTAACGTATAGGTACGATCAAAAGACAGGCGCCCGGCGGGGCGCCTGTTCTTTTGGTTTAATATTGTCCTTTAATTACAAAAAACGAGCCCCGAATGGTTCCCGCCAGCTTAGACTTCTGTCTCGCAAACTTAAACTTCCCTTCCAGCTCCATGGGCACCTCCATCCCCTCAGAAAGCTTAAAGCCTACGGCCCGCTTCTTAGGGTCATCTACCGTATACATCACATTAAGCCCAAGGCCATCCTCAAAAAAGACATAGGTAAATTGGATATTCTCCACTTGAAAACGCGACGTTTCTAAAGGTTTGGCCGCAAACTCAAGATTACGTTCTTCCTTCAAAATTCGGTTCACGTAATCGAGGCTCTCCTGACTTTCGCCAGCCGGTACAACCGTAAATGCATGCTTGTATTTATTCATAAAATAACGGGCTTCATTAGCACGCAAGCCGGCGAGCGCTTCGGCTACAGGCGAAGACTCCAGGCCAACCGTGGACACATGGTTAAAATCAACGATATATGACATTATCATCCCTCGTTTTCTCTCATTATTCCCTACAGCAAGCATCTCCGCTTCGCCAGAAGCCAAGCTGCTGCTATGAATTATTATTTTCATGACCGGTACGATATCATACTCCCCAAACCCCATTTCGTCAAGATATCCTATGTGAAGGAGCGATTTAACGGTAAATCCCCCCTCATACATTAGAAATAAGAATACATTTCCGAATATAAGGAGCACCATCGCCTTTTTCAATTCATCCGGTTTCACGTAAAATGTTCCTCAGGCTGATGGAAAACAAAGGATACACACAACCGGTCGGCACACAATGAATTCAAGATCATGACGCAAGATTGAAACGGAGGACCTGCATGAACAGCGTGGACAAAATCAGATTTATGATCCTTTACGGTGAAGTGCCTGAGGCAACCTGTTATGGATACATGGAGTTGGATCGGGAGGGCCATATGATCGCGCTTTACAATGCGAATTGCGAGGAAATAGACATGTATGGCGGACATGAATTTGTCAGGGTACGGACGCTGGGCAACTTCGATGACGAAGACCGCGATCATTTTTATTCCTTGTTAGAAAGTGATGGTGTGGGATAAGCTGTACAACTGGCGATGTTCAAAAGGAGCATGCCGCGGCAGCTCCTTGATCGTTTTATAGCGTACTTTTTCCCGCGTTCATGACCGTGTTATACATTTTTTCTGCTTCAATTGGACTTTCTTTTGCCGTCATATGGCGAGGAATCACACGGCAAACTTGAACCGGTCCGCCAAACACAGCCGACCTATACTTGTCTACATGCTGCTTCGACAAGGGGCGGTTATAGTAGCCGGGTACGTATTTATGGATCATTTCCTGAAGGACATGGGTGGCCTCATCCAAATCTGTGATTGGCTCTGCTTGTCCAAAAATCATGACGCTCATATAAGCCGTATCCGTCTTGGCAGGCACCGGATCCGTGATCGTTCCGTATTCCTCACATACCGTAAAGCATACCTCTGGATTTTCACTCATGACATGATTACGCCTTCCATCTCCGGCCCCGTGAAAATAGAGCTTCCCATCCGTCCATACATAATTAAGTGGTACAACATAGGGCAGGTTCCCATCAGCCAATCCAAGGTACCCCATTCTCGCTTGATGAAGAAAGCTTTCAATTTTCGCTTGATCCCTGCATTCCCTGATCTTGTAACGAACCGAATTCATTTAGGCATCTCTCCTTTCACTCCTAACCTATTCATCCCTATTCATCCCACCCCAACCCCGATACTTTTCCAGCCTACAGCAATGACCCCATTGCAAGCACCAGCGTTATTACGGTAGTATACCAATGAATGGATTGTGTTGAAATATCCAAACATAGATGCTTCAAGCAATCCATAACTCCTGTTTTAGGATTGGGGCTTCTATGTGGAGGTGTGTATGATGATGAAAGTCATTCGTAATGACAAGAGACCGATCTGGCAGCAATTGCTTGATCAAGCGATTCATAATATTACTAGCGGAATCTGGGCGCCAGGGGAATTGCTGATTCCTTCCCGCGAGCTTGCTCACATGGTCGGCGTCTCTCGCTCAACGATACAGATCGTTTATGAGGAATTGCTAAGTCGAGGCTATACGGTTACATCCCGCCGAGGGGGGACGCGGGTTAGTACATGGAAGCAAGTCACTGAATCAACGAAGGAACTCATAACAGATGGCCCCTTCCCCCCTTCACTTCCATTGTTGAACTCGGCTGTCGATCAATTGCATGACTGGTTCGGAGGCCAGGAACAGCGAGAGGTGGATATTGACTTTAGTCCCCATGAACCCTATCTGGACGGGCAATTTCAAAAGACCTGGCGACAATCCCTGCTTCACGCATCCGCTGCAATGGAATTATCAAACTGGGCTTACGGTAACCCCTATGGTTTTACACCCCTACGCGAGCAAATTCAGCGTTATTTATCACTTGAACGGGGCATCCACATCCAAACAAATCAGATTCTGTTGACCTCCGGAGCTCAGCATAGTCTTGACCTAATCGCACAATCGCTTTTAGCCGAAGGCGACACCGTCTCTGTTGAAGACCCCGGGTTTCCGGCTGCTTGGATGGCGATGAAATATCGGCGTATGCATGTGGCGCCCGTTCCCGTCGATGAGTATGGTCTAGTAGTTGAGCATATCCATCCGCAATCCAAGCTAGTTTTTACGACCCCCTCGCACCAGTGCGCGGTCGGGGTCGTTATGTCGGAGCCGCGCAGGCAACAATTGCTGCATAAGGCTGCTCAAGAACAATTCTGGATCATCGAGGACGATTATGATAGTGAGTTTCGCTATCGCGGAGAAGCGCTTCCAACCCTGTTTAGCCAGGCCTCTCATCATACCTTGTACCTCATGAGTTTTTCTAAAATGATTGCTCCGGGCATTCGTATTTCCGCTATCGTTGGCTCTGCGGAGGCAATTGCTCAGCTAGCCAGGGTACAGGAGCTGACTTACCGTCATCTTCCGATTATGGACCAGCTGACTCTAACCCACTTCATCAAGCATGGACATTTTATGCGCCATATGAGAAGAGTCAGAAATGTGTACCGTCGAAGACACGAAGCGATGACAAAGGCGATCATGGCTAGCGGTTTAGGGGAGCGTTTCACACTAAGCGGGGTCGAAACGGGATTACATATGTTCCTGGAAGCTGAAGCGTCCTACGACGAAGAAGCCTTAACAAAGCTAGCTCTTCAAAAGGGAATACGTGTATACCCGCTCCGTCCCTATTGTTTGGAAAGCAAACGCAAGGGATGGGTGCTGGGGTTTGCAAAAGTAGATGAAGCAGCGATTGAGCAGGGGATTCATCGTCTGGCGGAGTGCTGATCTGGGCAGCAGGGAATTATGTTGCTTAACGCGAATTAATTTCCTGACGTCTTTCCCGAACAATTGGGAGTTCCCCTCTATTCCTTATGGAGCATGTTTCGCTATGCTGATCCCATGAGGAATGAGAGGGGATAAATAAAATGAATACAGTGTTGATTGAGAACAAACCATCGAAGCGCTGGAAGCAGGTCGGTCTCATTGTTGTTGCGGTCTTGTTTACGTTATTTGATTTTTTCTTCTTACAGGGAGCTGCCGAAGCGTTGGAGCCTTGGTTGCCTTCGGATTGCGGCGGCTGCAACGGCGAAACGTTCGTGCCCGATTCTTATCGCTGGCTTGCGGCTTCGCATGGCGCGCTAGTCGCCCTTCTGTTCAGCGGGAGCCTGATCGCCTTGCTTCGCCGGCCTTTTGAGAAGCCGATGCTGCTTCACTTTTATGCAGTAGGTCATCTTCTGTTTCTGGCGACCTTCGCTGCAACTGCGCCAAAACTGGCGTTAGGGAAAGTTTTCGTATTCATTATGTTCGCACTCACATTGACGATCTTGTACGCGTTCTACCACAACCGTGCCGCCGCGATCAAGCTCGCTGCATCCACCGGCTACTCCAGTCCGCTGCTTGTGCTGACGACGATTGCGGCGATCCTCCTGATCCCGCTAGCCATTCATGCAGCCATGCAGCAATGGTCGGAGACAGGGGAACATTTCCGCTGGGGCGAATATACAGCCATGCTGATTGTATTGTTATATGGCTGCCTTTTAACAGCTTCGCAGCGTGCCGGTTCCTTTGCACTTGGAATTATCGTTAGCCTTACATTTATGTACCTTGGGGCTTCGGCGCTTGCGGTACCAGACCACCCGGGCAGTTGGGGCATGCTAGGAGGAATCGCATCCATTCTCTTCGGCGTAGTCTATGTTTCCGTCTTGATTTCCAGCAAACGTATGAGGTGAATTTATCTATGCAGGGTTTGCATAAGAAATCACTCCAGGTACAGTCAAGCCCAGTCGGCCACCGCCATTCCCGGTGGCTCTTAGCCTTGTATACCGGGATTATCTCCATTAATCTGCTTCTTATCCTATGTTATTTGGCATCATTGCCCTCCTACTATTCCTATCTACTGGAATCATGCTTTAGTCCGATGCGGATTTGCTCGGATACGACGATTAGCGTCTTCCCCTTAGAGTGGAAAGAGACTCTTGGGCTTACGGAGTCAGGCCTGGCCATGCTTCATATCGGAATCGACTTGTTCTACTTCTGTTGTTTTGCATTCGTTGCTGCACTGATTATGATCTTGAAGCCCAAAGATGTACTCAGCTCGATTGCCGCTCTTACGCTCGTGAGCTTCGTGTTCGGAAATGTCTTCTTCCACCAGCGGGAAGAATCGGGTCTACTCGTTCCCCTCGCACAAATTGCCGGGCTAGCAGGCTTCATGTGCCTAGCCTTGCTATTCCCGAGCGGTCGAATGACCCGCAGATGGATTGGATGGACCGCCATCCTTGCCTTTCTTGTCCGCTATGTGCCCGATTATTTACCTTTTCGTACGATGCATATCGACAATTGGCCGCTGGGGCTATCGCTTGGCTGGCTCGTTCTATTTTTCGGCACGCTGTCCTATAGTCAATTTACGCAGTATCGTGAAAATGTCTCCCCTACGGCAAGACAGGCTATTCGGAAGGTTGCCTTCGGTTTTATCGGCGCTTTCGGAGCGCTAATTTGTGTGAATTTATTGCTAATCGCGTGGCCCCAACTCTATAGGAGCCAATTATTTTGGCTGGACCTCTTGATTCGTCTCACGATGCTGCCCATTCCTATTGCACTTGGCTCCGCCTTGCTGAAAGACCGCCTGTGGGGAGTTCCCCCCATCGTTCGCAGAAGCTTCGTTTACGCAGCGCTGCTCGTCACTGTATTCGGCATTTATTTGACGACGGTGTGGTATTTGGCACTTGTATTTCAATCCCAAAGTGACGTCTATCCACTAATTGCAACCGGGTTGGTTGCGGTCTTGTTCAGTCCTTTGAAGGCAAGTTTGGAGAAGCTGGTAAACCGATTCGTATATGGCAAAAGGGAAGACCCCGTCTCTTTCCTGATCGGCCTTGGCGATCGGTTGAAGGAGCCGTATGCGCCCGAGCAGGTTCTTGGAACGGTCGTAACGACGATAAAGGATATGCTGAAGCTGCCTCATGCCTCCATTACAATACTCGTCAATGATCGGGAGCAAGAAGCGGCGATAGCTGGATGCCCACGTGAACCGGAGTCCCTCCGGTTTCCGTTAGTTGTGGGAGGACAAGAGCTCGGCAGCCTCTATGTCTCCCCGCGGTCACCCGATGAACCGCTGAGCCGTTCCGATATGCGCCTGCTCCATATGCTGGGCAGGGAAGCTGCCAGAATCGTTCATGGACTTCAACAGTCTCTTGATATCAACCGCCTTATGCAAGAGCTGCAAGCGTCAAGAGAGAGGCTGGTCTTCGCCCGGGAAGAGGAGCGGCGCTCCCTTCGCAACAATCTGCACGATGACATGGCTCCGAAGCTCGCTTCACTCGCCCTTACCGCAGCCGCAGCAGGCGCATTGATTCACAAAAATCCTCCACGAGCTGAAGGCATCGTCGCCGAGCTCGAAGCCGATATTCGGGTCATCGTCAGCGAAATTCGTGAATTCGTCCATAATCTCCGGCCCCCGGCCTTGGATCAGTATGGTCTTGTTGAAGCGATTCGCCAGCGGGCAGATCGTCTGATGTATGTAATGAATGCGCATAGAACGGATGAGGGTAAGCACATTCAATTGGAAGTGTCGTCGCTTCATGCGCTGCCCCTGCTGCCTGCTGCCGTTGAAGTTGCCGTGTACCGTATCGTCTCGGAAGCGTTGACCAATGCCGTCAAGCACTCGCAAGCACGCACGTGCCGGGTTACGATCGCGATGCAGAAGGGGATGCAATTTGAAGAGCTTTATGTGGAAATTATGGACGATGGGGTTGGCATCTCCAATCCGACTCGGATGGGGTCGCATGCCTCGGAAGGCGGGGTCGGTTTAACATCCATTCGGGAGCGAGCTGCAGAGCTGGGAGGACGTAGTCAGATTGGGGCTGCTGAAGGCGGAGGAACGAGGGTCGCGGCGTGGCTGCCCTTGCAATTTCATACAGATGGGAGTGTCACCGAATGAGAACGTGGAAAATATTAATAGCCGATGACCATCCCATGTACCGCAAAGGACTCAAAACTGTTTTAGAAACGGTAGATGACATGGTAGTTGTAGGCGAAGCGACGAACGGCGAGGAAGCGGTTACTCTATGCGGTCAGGTATCGCCTGACGTCATCCTGATGGACATCCGAATGCCCGGCCTGAACGGAGTCGATGCAGCCAAACAAATTAAAGCGAATTACCCGGACGTGCAAATTCTTTTTCTGACGATGCACCAGGACGACTCATCGGTCCTTACCGCCTTAAAGACGGGAGCGAGAGGCTACCTTCTCAAGGATGCCGATAAGGACGAGATCATTCGCGCTATTCGCTCGGTTGCCGCAAAAGAAGCCATATTTAGTGCGGAGGTAGCGGAACGAATGATTGACTTTGCAACCCGGCCATCCTCCACTCTTGATCGCTTCTCCCAACTAACGTCCCGGGAAAAAGAGGTTCTGCATTTCATCGCCGAGGGCTATTCAAACAGCAAAATAAGCAAAGAGCTTGGCTTGACCGCAAAAACCGTGTCCAACTATGTGACGTTGGTGCTCAATAAACTTCACGCCGCCGATCGCACTGCAGCTGCGCAGATGGTGAAGGAAGCGAGAAATCATCCTTGATGACCTACAGCAAATGCTTTAGGGTACCGATGAGGTGCCCTAAGGCTTTGCGGGTTGAAATGTTCGCTTCCAATTTTAATAATCCCACTCCACCAGGTCTTGCATTAGCTTTCTTGCAAAAACAAGCTGTTCGTCTGTGTATTTAACCAAAAGGTCATGAATCGTTCTTCAATCTCACGATGGATTCGATTGTGAATGTGATGAACCTTTTGGCCTTTTGGAGTCAGGCTATAATACACTTCTTTCTTATTGTCATTAATCTGCTGCCTCTTGATCATCTCAAGCTTTATTAGTTTTTTGCTAATTCTAGTGATCGAACCTTTCGTTAACCCGGTTTTTTCAGCAATGGAGCCATTCCTGTAATGAATTAATTTGAGATTTGAAAGAAAAAAGCGCCTCCTGTATGCTGGGTCTCGAATGCGATCACATTCATGCCCTAATTNCCGGTGCCCCATCGTTGGAGCTATGGGCTAGAGCATTAAGTTTACAACGTTATTTCAGGAGCGTTCTACTAGTCCGCAAAATCCTTTTAATAAGTTTTGCATTAAGCGTTGTCGTCGACATCGATTAGATACACCCGATCCTGAAATCCACCACGTGCTTCGGCCTTCTGCTCTCTCAGGGTTTCAAGTTGTTCCCACGTTGCACCATGTACGGTAGCCAACGCCCGAATGATCTCGAGTATATCTGCAAGTTCTTCTAAAGATTCTATTGGGCCTTGGGCGGAAAAGTATTCCTCTGACTCTTCTGTAAGCTTTACGACAAGTTCTTTTTTATACTCTTCCTCCTCCAAAATACGTGTACGACATTCCTTACCAGACGACTTGATCACTTGAGGAATAAGGTCACGAACAAGTTTATTGTAAACCGGCATGGGCATCTTCCTTTACTTTATATAATTTTTTATATTTGGTTTATGATTTCTTCAGCCCTCTTTCTAAAAAGCAAACTTCTTTCTGTTGGTGTAGCGGACCAAACTGAACTGATGTTGTTTTTTCTGCAATGATTTTCAATCACTTTTCCGAATACTCTTTTTGTTTTCTCTAGATTCTCTACTTTAACTCTCCCTCTATTGGTATTTCTTGACCAAGTTTTAAAAAACGGAAGCTCTCCTTCTTTATCATAATTTTTATCACTAGTTCGTGTTTTTCTTATGGATTCAATCAAATCTTCGTCGGATGGGATCATAACTTCATCCGTTTGAATAATTCTCATTCTTGTACTGATAGTTTGGAATAAGCCTGCCGTCGAATGTTTGGCATATTCCCCTCTATCAGTTTTTACATATTCTACAACGTCTAGCATATCTTTAATTTTTTTAAACACATCTGTTGGAAGCATTCCAGAAAGGATCCCGTCTGTAACAGGAGCCAGCCAACCAACATTGTAGTCTTTTATTCCAAATAAAAATGTTAAGCTATTCAAAAAAAATATTACACTACCTCTTATTCTGTTATGTTCAAAACTAAATAGAATAGTATCAGAATTCATTTCTTTACATATTGCAGTTAAATGTCCAATTTCATTCTTAATATTAACTGCCATCAATATCTATCCCCCATCTCAGATCATTCCGTTTACTTCATAATTCGAGTCTTTTCAACATAATTCCTTCTCTTTAGCAGATTGTTGACTTCAAATTATAAATCGGAAGGTATGATGGCCTTAAGATCACCTTAGGGTGACTTAAAGTCACCCTAAGGTGGATACAAAAACGATAAATCGATATGATTTTCCAACACAAATGTAATTATGTGGTATATTTTGATCAGAAAATCTGTTTATTTAAAGGATAAGGTGACCCAGAGGCATCTCTATCCAAGATAAGGTCACCTTTGGGTGACTTAGAGTAACCACTGGGTGACTTAAAGTCACCCTATATTAACTTGATAATACTAGCTAAAATATATATAAAAAAAGCTGCAGGTTTATTGAATTATAGCTTGCATTCCATTTCTTATTGGTATATATTGACCCTATAACCTACTTTACTCTTTTCCCTCCACTGCCGGCAGGCGCTAGCAGTCATTCTAAGCCTTAAATTCTTCCTTAGGGAAGACTGTGTTTAATTCCTATTTGGATTGATTATTTAATGTTCTCTATGAACCCTAAGCCCTTGGGCAAGTTATTCCTTGTGAAGTCAAAGGACTAACCAGCCAAAGGGCTTTTTATATTTTATTCGTGCACTTCCAAGCCAAGAAATGATGTCTACATAGACAAAATTTCTTGGCTTTTTATATATATTCTCTTTTTTACTGATTCTTCAGGCTTATAGCGTATCTTCGCTAAATTAGGGTTCGGTGAAGCCCATAAGTTCACCAAACAAAGCTCATTATGGGCGACAACCGCTGGCACGGCAGATAGGTGCACATAACATAGCCGGGATCGTCCCGCCGAGCTATGGTTTACAAACAATCGGGCAAGAAAACGACCTGGTTCTTTAACCGAGCTATTGCTTGCTTTAATGCGGGTTGTTGTAAGCAGAGCTTTACGCTCACCCATCCTGGGAAAGCTTTTCTTTACTCAAAAAAATGCTCCTTGAAAACTTAACCCTTCCCTCCAGGTCTCAGAGAGAAATTTATAAATCGGCATGCTCATCTCACATATACCAAGGTTTCCGGATTCATGATCCTTGAAGAAAAGCTGAAGATGGCATTAACCCTTAGTTGAACTATGTCTTTTTTAAATAAAAACATGANAGCAATGGAGCCATTCCTGTAATGAATTAATTTGAGATTTGAAAGAAAAAAGCGCCTCCTGTATGCTGGGTCTCGAATGCGATCACATTCATGCCCTAATTAAAAGGAGCCATTCCTGTAATGAAGTAATTTGAGCTTTGAACGAAAAAAGCACCTCTTATATACTGGGAAACGTTCCGGCAAGAACAATCCCACATACGAAAGAGGCACTCAACATGAAGCATAAGCTAAAACAGAAACAGAATCAACGGATTACACAAATTACCGAATCGACACTGGTCGTCGGGGCGGATATCGCCAAGAGGATTCATGTAGCCCGGGCAGTGGATTTCCGCGGCATTGAACTCGGAAAAGACTGTGCGTTCCACAATGATGCGAGCGGACTGACGAAGCTTGCGACATGGATGAAGGAGCTTAAAAAAGTCCATGCCAAAACGGAGATTGTCTTCGGAATTGAGCCCACGGGACACTACTGGTTCCCGTTAGCAGCGTACCTGAAGGAGCAAGGCATTAAAATCGTCGTCGTTAACCCGCACCACGTCAATAAAAGCAAAGAGTTAGAAGACAACTCGCAGACGAAGAGCGACTACAAGGACGCGAAAGTCATCGCCGATCTCATTCGCAACGGAAAGTACTCTGAGCCGAATCTGCCGACAAAAGAGTATGCAGATCTCCGGATTCTAATGAATCTCCGAGAAAAGATGTCGGTAAGCCTAACGCAAGTTAAAGGCCGTATCGTTAATTGGTTTGACCGCTTCTTCCCGGAGTACACAAACGTCTTCAAAGTCTGGGAAGGCAAGGCATCGCTTATGACGCTCAGAGAGTTCCCGCTGCCCGCTGAAATTAGGGTTAAGGGCGCTAGGGTCGTCCTAGAGCATTGGAAGACAGAAGTGAAACGTGGAGTAGGGATAAAGCGAGCTGAGAAACTCGTGGAAGCAGCCTCCACCTCGATCGGTCTAACAGAGGGCGTAGAGGCAGCTCGAATTGAACTGGCCGTCTTGTTGCAGCAATACGACTTGTTTAGCGAGCAACTCGAGACGACCATGGCAAAGGTGCTGGAGATCCTCGAGAGTATTCCGGGCACTGCACAGATGTTGTCGGCGCCAGGCGTCGGAGTGGTGACGGTAGCAGGGTTTCTGGGTGAGGTTGGAGATATCCACAACTACGACCATGGGCAGCAAATCATTCGTTTAGCCGGTCTGAACTTGAAAGAGAACAGCTCCGGCAAGAGAAAGGGCAGGACCGGAATCAGCAAGCGAGGGCGCTCGCGTCTACGAGCTCTGCTGTTTCGGGCCGTGATGCCGATGGTGGCTAAAAACCCTGCATTCAAGGCGCTTCATCATTACTATACGACGAGAAGTCAGAACCCGCTGAAGAAGAAACAGTCCATCATTGCGTTATGTGGAAAGCTCATCCGAATTCTATTTACGTTAGGAACACAGCAGAAAGAATACGATGCAAATGATGTAATAGGGCCGGTTCGTCAGGCTCAGATGCAAGTAGCAGCTTAATCAAAGCATGACCTGTTAATCACGGTAAACTCGACATTAGCGAAGACAACGGAAGCACTGGAGCAGCCGAAGGACTACATTCCATAAGGGCAACGACCCCGTAAAGGAGCAAGAATCGGCATCCACCCCTTGAGAGGTAGAACGAAGGAATGTGAGGGCATAGACCCAGCGTGACATGGGAGGGTAAACCCCGAGGGTGAATGTGGATATTCAACTGTGCGATCATACAAATCATTCACAGTTTTGGAAAATGACATCCTAAGCTCTATTCCCGCCTACGCTCTGACTTCAGTCAGTTGCTTAGGCAACATTCTCCACTATTATCGCTCATGCTATCAAAGTTGAAATATTGAGAATACGTGAGAAAACAGGAGATTACATTACTTTATAGTGGGAGGAGGAAAAATGGATACTTTCAGAAAACTTATCGGTAAAAAAATAAGATCTATTCGAAAGGAAAAAGGACTAACGCAGGTCGAATTAGCCGAAAAGGCACAACTGATGTACCAATATGTTGGAGCAGTTGAACGGGGCAGCCGAAATATTTCTTTGGACTCTCTTGAACGGATTATCACAGCATTGGATGCAGGTTTCGAACAGATTCTTAATCTAGAAAACATGAACAAGAATTTAATCTCTGAAGAGGAAACAAACAAGGGTTATATTCTGACTCTTCATAATTTCTTGTTAAAATCACGATCTGAACAAGAAATAAAAGCGATACACAATATCACTGAGGAAATTTTCAAGATATTGCCCCCAATTAAACAAGCCTTGGCTTGTAGATTCTAAAATTAGCCCTTTTCAGGCGTAAGGATTATCCTCAACTGAAAAGGGTTCCAGCTTGTCTATATCTACATCTGCAATAGCATCATTTTAAGATGAAGAAACATTCTTCTGGTATTATCCTAGTTTTTGTAATAGGGATCAGTTTCGCTTATCCCCTTATTTAGTACGATTTTTTCGCCATTAGGCTCTTCACGAATGTATTGGCCGTCTTGCATATAAAATAATGGGGCCCCTGCCTCTCTTGCTCTCTGACGAACTGATTTTTTCACTTTTTTGAAAACCTGCATCAATTCATCTCTGCTTAAATCAGACATGGATTATTATCACTCCCTTATCTTGANGCTCATGCTATCAAAGTTGAAATATTGAGAATACGTGAGAAAACAGGAGATTACATTACTTTATAGTGGGAGGACGCTCTGCCATGAAGTATAACTCACATTCCGCACCCCTATGACTCTGAAAATGGCGAATTTTGTTGTATGCTAGAGTCAAAGAATCGTGAGTCGGATTAGGGGCGGATGACGAACATGCAAATCGAAAATTTCTATGAAGTTGGCTATCTGCCGTTACTCAGCGATATCATGAACGACCTGGGATTACGCCGGAAATTGGATGAACTTGTGCCGGTGGATCGGCAATGCCGGACGACCGCAGGCGAAGCCGTTCAGTTGCTGGTACTCGACATGCTGAGCGGCCGAAATGCCTTGATGAATGTCGACAAATGGGCAGCGGAGCAAGATTTGGATCAACTGCTCCGTCCCGGCTTGCAGGCTTCCTGGTTCAACGACGACGCACTCGGACGCCACCTGGACCGGCTATACGAAGCGGATATCCATCAGGTCTACTCCACGTTTCAGTTGCATGTGTATCAGCACGAACGTATCCCGATGGGTGTGTTTCACGGCGATACGACGAGTATGTCCGTCTACGGCGCGTACACCAAACCGAGTAAGGCACTAAGCATCGTTGAAGGCTACAGCCGCGACCGGCGAGGCGCGAAGCAAATCCAGTTCGGTTTGATCGGCAACGCCGACGGCATCCCCCTCTATGGCGATGTGCACGATGGAAACACCTCGGACAAAGCCTGGAATCCCGATGTGTTGGAGTATAATGGACTAAGAAATTCAGACAGAAAAAAAGGAGAAAGTTAGTTGTATGAGCACGATACGACGAAAGTTCACACCCGAGCAAAAAGCACAAATTGTGCTGGAAATGTTGAAGGAAGAAAAGTCCGTTGCCCAACTCGCCTCTGAGCATAGTATTCACGCGAATGTCCTCCAGAGATGGAAAACAGAAGCGATACAGAATCTGCCTCAATTGTTTGTCGATGACCGTAAAGGCATCACCAAAATGAAAGCCGAATATGAGAAAACCATCAATGATCTCTACGCCGAAGTCGGGAAGCTCTCGACGCATAACGCGTGGCTCAAAAAAAAATCTGGCCTCTGAAACGACCCGCGAAGCACGAATCGCTTTGCTTGATCGAAACGGCTCCGAACTGTCCCTCGCGGTGCATACCGAGCTGCTCAGCTTGAATCGCACCAGTCTGTATTACAAACCGGTCCCTCCCTCTCTGGAGGAGATTCGCCTTAAACACCGGATTGATGAGTTATACACGTTGTATCCGTTTATGGGCTCCAATTACGTATATTCGTTTACAACAGGGGTGGATGTATCTCGTAGCCGTCCTGGACTGGTATTCCCGTTACGTCGTCGCGTGGCAGCTTGACCAAAGCCTTGAGATTGGATTTGTCTTAGATACGGTTAGCCGTGCTCTACAGATCCATAAGCCCGAAATATTCAACAGTGATCAGGGCAGCCATTTTACCAGTCCACAGTATACCGACCTTCTGAAAGAAGCAGAGGTACGAATCAGTATGGACGGGCGAGGACGGGCTCTGGATAACGTTTTCACCGAGCGCTTATGGCGGAGCGTCAAGTATGAAGAGGTCTATCTCAAGGATTATGCAACGCCGAGAGAAGCGCGAATCGGGATTGGACAGTATCTTCAGTTTTACAATCATGTTCGTCCCCATCAATCTCTCGCTTACCAGACACCTGCTTCTGTGTACAAATAGTGATCTAGCGTTGTCCACAAGGAGGCTGGTTCTTTCTTGAACATGTCCTCCTCCAATGGACACGATCTACATTCATTACATACCCAATTGTGAGTCGTTTGTTTACAAGAATACACATGTGGATATATGCCCCATCGTATATTCCAACCCTCAGGGTACAACTAAGAAATTAAAAAAATCTGTCTTGACTTCTTGTGCCACTATATACACAACAAATCTCACTTCGATAGTCTCTGAAAAGTTGTAACTATTTGTGGTACGGTTCAGCATATCATCTCTGAGGCGAAATTCTGTACCGCGGTGCTTAATAAATTTGCCTTTTGTATTATTGCACCACTTTATTGTGCGTATGGTGAAGTTACTCATGGTATTTTAAACTTGCCATTAATCTCTATCTATAAGGAATTTGAAATAACTTGACAAAAAACAGCCATTAGACTCAAACCTAATGGCTGCTCTCTCCTCTTTAACTTCGTGCATAATTTACTTTAATTTTCGGACGGTATCCTAGTAACCTTACCTCCTTTTTCCATTGATCCAGTTTATTCTTCAAGATGAGCATATTCAGGTCATTTATATCGGGTTGTCCGTCAATTAATGGTAAGTCGCCTCGTTCCAAGACTAGCCATAAGTAGACGTTCTCAATCTCACCTTCTATTTCAATGTCACCCCTATGATAAGCCTTAATAGCTTCGATAGATTGATCAACAGCATAACATAACTTCCCCGAACTCTTCCCGAACTTCACAGCAAACATGGAATTATCCTTATACAGGTCCATAACTTCAAGTCGATGCTTACCTAACGCTTCTAATTCCCGATCAAAATTTGAGAATCCTAACTCAACAAGCCAGTTATTATAGTATCTTTCCTTATAGTGTTTTTGGGATATCTTTTTTCGAATGGCGCTATCATCTAGATCCTGGTATTCCCCATTTTCGCGTTCGCTTTGAAATATCCCCTCGAGGAATTCGTTATGTGCAGTATGACTATAGTCATACTGTGCCTCATATTCAGCTGAAATTTCTGCTACTGAGTCTTTCAAATATTGTAAATAGTCTTCGTTGTATATATACCATGAGCCGTCGGCAAGCAATGCGTGTGCTTGCTCATGCGTGTAATAAATGAGCTTTTCAATTGTTGTAGAATAAATACTTCGTCCATCCTCAAAAACTGCCACTCGAATATCCAAGAGGTCATTATTTATGCCGAACTCATGTTCTCGCATAAAATTCTCAACTGATTCAAGAGTAACCTTATCGCATTTAGCCTGCCTATATTTGTGTCGATACTCATACTCGTGATTATCTCGGAATACAACCCTTGTTGCATAAATTTGATACTCTGAAAAGTCAATCGACATGTTATTATTCTCAAAATCCTGTAGCATTTGACTTTTGAGGATCTGTACTTCCTCTTGTTCCTTTACTGTTTTAAAGAAAGGAATTTTTACTTTTACTTCTTCATTCATTCTAATATCTTCAATAAACAATACTATTTTCACTATCTTTTCTAACGTTAGGTTATCCGAATTAACTCGAATTGAATTTCCAATTTCAATGACATCAGAGAACAGTTCAAAGTCCACAGTCAGCTCAATATTCGCCTTTAATTTTGTCAAGGCTTCTCCGCTGCTTAAATCCAGATTTTCATACTCTAAATAGGTGTTTATTGTCCTATTTCTCTGTGAGTTAGGATTTGTTACAGCTGTAGTTCTAACATTCTTGTATTTTAAGCGTCTTGCAAACTCAAACGCCCACTCTTTGTCCGAAAATTGGTCAATTCTAAAGTAAGAATGTCCAAAGGTGACCGCAAATTTATCTTCCCCTGCTTGAATTACAATGACGGCTTTTGGAGTTCCATCAGTCGAAAGCTCTTGATGACCAAACAAGTTCAGTGCCCAATTCCATGACAATGGTTTGCCATCGGTACCTGCTCCAAAAAAAAGAGACAACTGATAATTCTCTTGAATGATTTCTCCCGTCTCTGAATCTATACCACTATCGACCTGAACCTGACGCTCCCCGATAACTATATAGTTCGTTCTTAAATAATCGGTGATATCATCGTGTTTATTTGCAAGGATTTTGTATAAATTAATTGCGGCCACCTAAACACCCCTTATCATTTCAACTTTTGAGTTTATTTAATTGCGTATTTCCTGACGGTTAGGAAGCCCTAACTTCCAGCGAATCATATCACCAATAATTGGGTATATATCATTGTGCTTAGCTCCGAATCTCATCCGTTTTGTTTCCGAATCGAAGTTACCCACATCTCTATTTCCTGTAGAATTATCAGGTAAATACTTTCCTAGTTCATTTAGACCATATGATTCGATCTCTTGATTGGTTAATTGATAATATCTCCACATAGGATTATCATGACTAAAGTCAATATCCGTAATGCCATCTAATAGCTTGTCCAATAGCTCTGCGTTGAGTTGTCTTCCTAAAGCAAAATCATAGGTAAGCTTAGCAATTGCTTTTAAAACGACTGGTTGGGCAGAAACGGTTGTAAGTTTGGCCTTTTCTTCACCAAAACCAGGGATCTGAACAACTGCCTCCCAAAAGCGCTTTGCGACTCCAAGCCGATCCTTCACCAATGCTGGTGCTGCCCCATTAATGTTGGATTTATTTAAAATTAAGTGTGCATTAATAGCAACAATGTCCTTCCTTGTCATGGACCCATCATCATCTTCCCAGTCAACTTTTTCGGTCGATGAAACTTTAAGGAGACCGCCATCAATTAGAATCTCTTTTATAAAAGCGTTTACTGGATTTGAGCTATCAAACTCCAATGCCAGACTCTTTTCTACCTTTTTCGCCAAGTTATTTAAATCATGAAATAACTGTCTCTCCTCAATAATATTTAAGCCCAAATGAGTCTCTACGCTAACAGTACAATGGCCTCGAGTTAGTTCATAACACTCCATCCACACTGAAAGCTCGTCATGTGGAATTGCTCGGTCATCTTTATTATGAGGAAACAACGATTGCTTCTTAGGGGGATATTTTTGCTCTAATCTAGCCTCTTCCAAAAATTCAATAACCATTTGAATTGCTTTTCGACGATGTTGCCCATCAACTACCCAGAGAATGTCCTTTTGCCCCAGCCAAAGTCTAATCCCTATACCTTCATAATCTTTCGTCTCAAGTTGCTGAGCTCTTAAATTGATTCCATTAACACCAGCTGTTCTTAAATTAGCAACAATCGGTTGCAATGCAAGATACGGCTGCTTCCCAATTTTCTCCCTTAACCGCTCCCTTGCTTTCATGATAGGTCCTCTATCTTCACTGTTTTGAAGAATAGTTGTCGCTATTAAACCTTTTAAAATGTAGCGGGCCAAGTCTGTCGCGTGCTTTATATCCAGTTTACGCTGTGCAACAGGTTCACCATGCTCACTACGTTCATTGGCAACATCAGACATGCGATAAAATTCATACATCGGAATTTTTGCAAGGAATGTAGTATGACCCAGGTTATTACAAAGAAACGCCTTTACTTGTAGTTCCGTTGTATCGCCACGAGAAATTAGTTCACTTAATGGCCTTGTTCCTTCATTTGTACCTGCTACCATGTGCGATTCCCCCTAATGGAAATATTAAACTATGAGCCTATTATATTAGGAATAGAAAGATATGTAAACACCCCAGGATTATTTATTTTTAATTCCAGGAAATTTATTTTTTTAATCCAGGATAATTTTATTATATTATTTTTTGATCCAGGATTTTATTTAACAAAGAATAGTAGTGATCATTATCCAAAATATAAACTTTTAACAAAAAGATGAAATAATCCTTTATATTCCAAATTCGTTTACAGGAACATTTGTTCCGTGATAAACTAAGTAAGGAAGCAAATCGCTAAATATGTTATTATAAAAGATACAATTTTGTTGAACTATCTCGGAAAGGAGCTAACGACAGTATGTCCAAAAGAACCTATAAAACTATCGACTTATTTTCGGGAGCGGGCGGACTTTCCTTGGGCTTCAACAATACCGGAAGATATAAATCGGTTTTTGCAGTTGAATTTGACCAAGCTGCCGCTCTAACCTACGCTAAAAATTTTAATCACCACATAATCGAAAACGATCTGCTGCAAAATGAAATGCTGGATATAGCCAGACCGGGATATGTATTCAACGATGATATCAGAAAACTCGGTACGGTTAGCCTAAAAGCGGATATTATTATTGGCGGTCCTCCATGCCAAGGATTTTCGCCTTTGGGCAAGATCTCTCCAAGAGACGAACACCTGCGAATGAATCAACTCTGGCAAGAGTACATGCGGGTTGTAGCCCAAGTGAAGCCTATTGCATTTGTAATAGAAAATGTTCCGGAGTTGCTGCGATCGAGAGAAGCGATTGCAATAAGAACTCTTGCCGAGAGAATGGGATACACGATAAACTACCGGGAACTCAAGGCCGTCGAATATGGTGTCCCTCAGCGAAGAGTGAGAGCTTTTATAATCGGTTTGCTGGGTTCGCATCTTCCTACATTTCCGATGCCTCTCACAGTTCGCAGAAATGTGAGGGATGCCATCTCAGATTTACCGTTATACCCTGACACAACGACATTGGAGTCCCCTTCTCTGGAAGAGACGGACAAGTTCCAGAATCTTCATTTTGGAAGGAACCCTACGGAGATTTCGCTCAGGCGCTATCGATTAATTCCGCCGGGCGGAAACCGGTTCGATCTGATGCGGCAAGCGCCGGAGATCACGCCGCGGTGTTGGCTGGAGAAACCTTCGGGGAGTACGGACGTTTTTGGAAGACTGCGCTGGGAGGAACCGGCATATACCATTAGAACGGAATTTTTTAAGCCTGAGAAGGGTTGCTATTTACATCCCGAAGCCCATCGTCCATTGACCCATCGCGAAGCGGCACGGCTCCAGACTTTTAATGATGAATTCATTTTTGTCGGGTCAAAGACGGAGATTGCAAGACAGATAGGCAATGCGGTCCCGCCCATGTTGGCGCAAGCCGTAGCGAATAATCTAGCCAGGCAGTTGGACCGCATTCCGGCAACAGAACTGAAAAAAGATAGGAACCGAATGTCAACCTCAGAATTCAACACATTGTTACAGCAAGTAATAGAGGAAGTCTTCTCTGAGTCTGTTGTTGTAACAGAAATCAAGGAGTCTCCAGAGATTTATAGTATGGCTCACTAAACAAAAACTAGGGACTGTCGTCAGAGACAGTCCCTAGTTTGTTTCACTCTCAAGATCATAAAATGACATGAACTCATCTTTTTCTAATGGGCTCAGCCCTTTTTCCAGCAACTTATCATTGTCATATTTACCGGAATAAATACTAATCCCCTCGGGCTTTAGCCAAATGTTACGTGCATCTCGAACACGCTTGGACGAATCCTTTTGCATTGCAACAGATTCAATTGCTGCGCCATTGAAGACAATTCCTGGACAAGAACGAAATAACTCATTAATTCTTTCTTGTCCGGATTTCTTGGAGTAAACTTTTTTAATTACTTCAGGGTCCAGTTTTAGCAGTGCATTCCCTGGTAAAGATCCGTTGGATACGAGCCAAGTAATTAGTTCCCTTCCTTCGGCATTAATCGTCCTCTTACTATCCCTATTTTTTCCCGAGTTTAACACCTCTGAAGAAATTCTCAAACATCCGGCTTGAAAAATTGACTTATTATCGTCAGCAGAAATAAGCAAGCAAATGTGACCATCCGCTTCTAATGGAATTGTCCAATTCTTTCCGATTGTGAACTTTATATCAACTTCAATCCCATCAACTAATGCATCCATAACTTCTCCATAGGGCAAGTCCAACTCATGCTGAAGCATATGTTGAACACGAGTTCCAATGTACGTTTTTTCAGTTTTATCCAATTGCTCAATGCTGTATCTTCCCGTATATCTGCCATTTACGACCTCATCAATTGACTTTCTAAGTATCCGGCCTAACTTCCGCTCAAAATTTGGGATACCCTTTAAGAACGTGATAACCTTGTCTAATTCCTGGTCGGTATTTTCGGTAAAAAAGTTTATTTGTTGCACTTGATCTCCCTCTCCTATTCGGTTTCATTGGTGCTTCCTTACAGCAACAGAAGGTTACTAATCGAATTTTCTCGATAATCCCTCTTCAAACTTCTCCTTTGCGTAGTTTTTCATTAGTTTAATGACCGGCTTTTCTTTAATTGCTACCAGAGTAGTGGCTTTATTGGCAAAATCCTTAATTGACGCCCCAAGTAAATAGCAGCCTTCATCGGCAAATATATATCTATCGTGGAAATCCTTTGCTTTACTCCACTCAAAATTTCCTCTTTGAGCCTTAAACTTCTCTATAGCTACCGACGCATCTCCGTGCATTTTTGAAGTTAGTATCGAAATTGAAACGGTAGGTGGTACAACCCCCAACATGAGGAATAGACTTGAATCAATATAGTTATCGACAATAATTAACTCTTTTTTGACGTTCGCAAGGATATCCATAATAGAATTATATGCGTCGAATTGCTTACCTTTTTCAAAGAAATACGCATGTTGGCTCCGCTCATCCGTCACGTGACCAACTGTATCCCAGGTCTGGTCAAACCAAACCTGCTCATAAACTTCAAGACTTCTCCATTCTGGACTCTTAATCCCTAAATGAAGCGTCACTTGTTCATAATGACTACCTGTATCCTTGTAATAAATCTGCACTTCATCCTTAATAACATCAAAACCGATATCATGTAGAAAATCATTGTCGATCGTGGACACTAATTCTTCTACCTTATTTGTAATACTGTTATATCCGTACTCGTGTACTAGTAGTAAGTATGGGATATTCGCTCTTACAAAAAACTTAAAATGAGCAAACCCAGATCTATTCCCGAATCCAATGTTATCTTGCTCGATAAACATCTCTTTTTCGATGAAAATCTTTCTTCGACTCTCTGAGCTTAGTCCATGACTCGATTTATATAAATTGCTGAGTATATAGTGTTTTGAACCGACACCCCATATTTTTTTGTACTTTGCTAGCTCAAAGTACGACCTTGCAAAGTAGTCCATATTCCTAATCAATTCTTCATTGGATAATTGATCTAAAATAAGGTCACCACCGGAATATCTGCTGCAAATAACTTCTGATAATCGCTTGAATTCTTCTAGGCTTACATCTTCATAATTCTTGTATATTTTTGATAAAATAGTATCATAGAGTCGCTGATTTTCGACTGTCATTAGCTCACCTACTTTAACAGACTTTTACGCTCAGGACTATTTTACCATTTTATTATAATAGCTTTCTATGAGGAGTTGTAAAATTTTCATGACCGCTCGGTTTCCAAAAGACATAACAGACTCAATGAGAACCTGTATACTGGCAATTTTCTGGCCAAAAGAGCACATCATCGACTTTTTCAAAAATAATAGTTGTACAAGCCGCGATTTGGCCATAGTTAAAAACTATGTCGAGGATAATCTAAGTAGGTCCCAAATTATTGATCGAGTGTTCCAGTCCCTCCACTCTCGTGATGATGGGGGGATTGGACAATTCCGTGCCATGCTTGCTTCTTTGATTTCTTGGAATCATTTTGACCCATACTATTTCAAAAAAATAAAGAAGCTTGATGAAGCCGAAGCCGTGCGTCAAATTAATCATCTGAAACAAGTACAAGAAATCCGAGATGCGAAGACAAAAGAAGAGCGAAGACAACAGGAGACTACAAGAGCGAACCAGCGACAAAAGATCAAAATGTCAGATCTGAATGACTCATTTATTCAACTCTTTAATTCTGCCAATGTTTCTACTCAAGAGAGGGGATATCGGTTAGAAAAGCTGCTTCAGCATCTAGCAGAGTACGAAGGCCTTATAACAGCAGAACCGTTCAAGATACAAGGCGAGCAGATCGACGGAGCCATTAAATTTGACGGCGAGAACTATATCGTCGAAGCTAAATGGCACGATGCCCTTACAGCGAGCGATTCACTTTTCCACTTCGCTCATAAAGTAGAAGGAAAGATGTATGGCCGGGGCTTCTTCGTATCAATAAACGGTTTCTCTCGCGATTCCGTCGCTGCGCTTACTGCGGGTAAGTGCAGTAAAACAATACTTATTGATGGTGGTGACTTGAGCTTTGTTTTTGGAGGTAATATCTCTTTAAAAGATATGCTAGATTCAAAGGTTAGGGCGGCCCAAACAAAAGGCTATATTTATTTTGATGCGATTACAAGTAAAAACAAACATTAAAAAAGAGCAGGTCGGGTACTTAGTTGGAGTCCCTACCTGCTTGGTTTTTCTCATTTTTTATTGAACTCGCCTTTTTTCGGAAGAATATCACACTTAATAGTCATTGTCATCAATCATTGAAGCAGCACCCTCGTGCATCGTTCCAGATGAAGCGAAATACATATTCTCTGCTTCAAGTACACGAAGAACTGTTTCGACATTAATACCCGTGCTTCTAGCGATGAAATCTCTTAACTCAATGTTAGTAAAGGAAAATGTTGGTTTAAGCACAATGGCACCCCCTTCCGAAATAAAGAAATAATTGTCGATGCTTACCTTATCTCCTACGATTTCCGCGGCTGTGCTTACTACGAGGCACCCTTTCATGCAACTTTGATTTCATTGCACGAGTACAAGGCTCATCTAGCATCAAGAGATTTGCTTCCTGCCTAACGTTTTTTTTCCACATAACATTGCGCCTCCCCTTGGCTATTAAAACCAGCCCTTACTTTCATTTTATAACCGCTTTGCTTTCATTTTATTCTATTCCCCACCAAAACTAGGCATAGGAGATTTTAAGTATTTTATATTTTGTCATACTCAAACATAATGAAGAATATATATACAATCGTACCAACATTCACTGCACTCCCTTCATGGGAACTTGGTGCCACAACAACTAACAAGGAGCGATCACATCGTGGAAATGAACCAAGCAAACACAGCCAACAACCAAACCAACGAAGAAACCAAAGCTGGCAACCTCAGCGCTTTTGGATTCAGGCCGGTTTCGAGCAAACCGACCAAAAAGACAGCAGGTGGCGATGCCATGTTTACAATCGTCAAAACCTTAAGAAATGGCAATCGCATCGTCTTCGCCGCCGAAATCATCCAGCAAATCGGTTCTCCAGAGTGCGTGGAGCTTGCATTTACCGATAATGGAATTGCCGTCAAGGGCTGTGAAACATCCCGCCCAGAAGGCTTCCACCTGAAAGAAATCGGCAAAAAGCAAGGGATTTACTGCAAGGATCTTGTGGAAGAAATTGCAGAAGTCTTTAAGCTGGATTTCAGCCAAAGGACCAGTATCTCGTTTGACGAGGTAACTTATCTTTCCGATGGTAGCGGCAAGATTGCGTCTGTAATCATTTCCGGTCATGATTCTGTCATTGCTGACAATGACAGTGACGAGGAGTTCCCTCCTGTCGTCTCTGCCCTCGATGAGCATTCCTCCCCTCAAATTTAAGCCTGTCGGCCCTTATCCATTTTGGATAGGGGTCTTTTACTTCCGTAATCAACGTTTTTCATAGCAGTTCTCCGCCTCAGACCGGATTGAAAGCGGTTATAATTAAATATTATGATTTTGGACAAGCCCATTTCACGCGTCCAATATCTTATTTACAAGGAGGCTTCATGTATGTACACCATCAAAACCTTACAGGACTTCGACAGTATCCGTTCCCGCGGCACCCATTCAGTGGCTGCGATCGACTACGTCGAATGCTATTACCGACAGTTGCTAGATTCGAACGAAGCGGATGACGACTTAACCGAGCGCTACCAAATGTTTGTACTGGAAGCAGAAGATCGCCTGCCTGATTCAATCCATCCAGAGCAGCAGGAATCAGCACCCATCCCATCCCTTCATCTGGAGTACGCCGAGTTGCACACGCTCGCCCCTAACTGCCAGATATACAAAGCCGCATTTATGCTGGATAACGAGAGCATGGTATTCGTTTTTGCAGATAGGTCCCATCTTCAGCCGGAGACAGACAGGTGGCTTCGAAGCCGGTGCCGTCTTGATGGAAACGAACTTATCCTTCAAAAACTGAAAGAAACTTTCGAGCGACAGTCAAGTTCGGTCTCCGCCCCTGGCACTATCGACCATGTTTGGGTCATGGCTGCAGCCGTCAGACCATTTGCCGCCGATTGCGCAGCGGCACCGTTCCTGCCACTGGCACTCGAAGAAACCAACCACTGGCGTTTGCAATCCACCCTCCCCACCCATTTCGTTCGCGTCATCTTGCGGACAACCTCCCCCCAAGGAATGAATCCCTACGTCGATGGCACCGATTTTTGCATGATTGTTGACGAACTCAGGCAAAGCGCCGACTTCTTCATGGAAGACGAATGCTTTGAATACGAGCCTAAATGCCAGGGAAGTGAACTCACCAGTGCCTTATCATGGCTCGGTCAGATTCATAAAAATCCCCTCATTATGCAATTGAACGACCCGTTTCTGACCAAAGGGGAACTTCAACAACTCACACTTGGCGCAATGTCGCAATAAAAGTCCTTCGCATCAGCATCAATCAGCCGAATTTTTCGCTCTCAGCAAATCAAATCCTATTTCCCACAGAAATAGCTTCAAGAGATGGAGGTAACCCTATCGTGCTTACACTAAGTGAAAAAGAAAAGAAAGCTATTGCGCAGACAATAAACAGCAAGCTTGATGAATGTCTTTCAAAATATCCTCTAAGCCAGTATCCGGACGAGCCCTACGAGGAATGGAAACGGATATTTGCTTCTCCCCCTTCGATCACGCCTGAGCAGATTAAAGATGCGCTGGAATGGAAGTACGGACATTACGGAAAGCACAACAACGTAAAAACGCACAAAAGGGTCATTGCCAAAATGCAGGAGCATTGGGAGGAATTTATCCAGGCGGACGCGCAGGATTTGACCAAAATATTTGCTTTTTGGCAGCATCGCCTGTCGGATTATCCTTTTGTCATACCGGTCACTTTCGTAACGCACCTGATGCTGCCGGAGCTCGCCGCAAACATGGACAGGCAGCATTTTCAAGCGATGAATTTGCTGATTTCCGGGGCAAGGTCCTCCTGGGAGTGGCACAGCCGTCCTAATCAGGTCAGGGATGTACAAGGCTTTACCGAATTTGTAAACATAATGGCTACGAAAATCGAAGTGGATGGAGACCGAAAGCGAATGCTGGACAAATTTCTTCGGGTTTTTGGAGGAAACATGCTTATTTCGGGGAAGTCTGCTACAACAGGCCGGAGAATTGAGCCCGCCATTAAACAGTTTTCGTGGGATACGTTCGCTCCCAGGCGGTTTGATCGGAACAAGATTGTACACCGTGCCAATGCCGATGTTCTTTTTGCCTGCCTTCTGCTCACGCTGGAGGAGGACGATAACGAGATTGCGATAATGTCTATTGACGAGATTTCGAAGAGAATACCGCTCGGCACGGCTGGAATCAGCAACTATGCCAGCTTTCAGTACGCCATGATTGCCCTGTTTTCGGCTGCTAAGGGACGCAATTACTTCAGGTTTGACAACCCCGATCTTACTGATGCCTTTACGAAGCAAGCGAATAATCCTTCTCGCGATATGAACTTCTGGAAATATTACATGAGCGAAACAGTGAGAATTAGCCCTGACTATGTAGTGTCCGAGATACAACTGAAGGAATAACGGATGGATCATTTAGCCGAGACGCACACCCGCATGATTGAGCTGGAGGATGATCTTCTCCGCCAGATGGACACCTGCCAGCACTTGATCGCCGTCTTTCTTGGTCACCTGCGCCGCTCTGACGAGCCGCTGCACCCGCAGACTGTCAGGGAGACCGTAGCAGCCTTGCGCATCATTGAAAACTCCATTCAGCGAAAGCTCGATGATACTCAGCTTGACATGATCTTTCTGCTGCAGAGCTGGAAGAAGGAGTAGCTACCTACCCTCTTTCTCTGCGTCGAAAGTCTCCAGCATGTCCTTTACAATTCGGTGCACCATTTTAATTTCACGTAGGCTCCGGCCCAACAGCAGCGCCTTGTGAGCTTCTACTGCCTGCTTTCTCTCATAAAGGTCATTCTCCACATCGACGTCCTGAAACTGAAAAAGCTCCTCCGGCGAAATGCCCAGCGCTCCTGCAATCTTGCCAAGCGATTGCAGCGAAACGTTACGCTCCCCCCGCTCCACGCTCCCTACGTACGTGTCGATCAGATCCGCCCGCTCGGCCAGCTCCTTCTGAGACAGCCCCTTGCTCTTTCGAACCGCGCGTATTTTTGCGCCAACCAGCACTTGAAAAGTATTCTTTTTCCTTTGTGGCATGTCGTCACCTCTGATTTGAGGTTAGGCGAGTCACAAGAGACTTGGAAGAATACCAAAGTATCTCAATTTGTCGATACAAAACTTATAAGTTTGTATAATCAAAAGTAGATGCTGGAAATTCAAGGGGCTTCCGTTGTACTTTAGCCAGTTGTTGCGAAGCATGCTGTTCTTGCAGATAAAACGCGGCTGGCAAAGAGCAAGAGCTTAGAAAGGGGCGCTGAATGGGTGTAACTCAGCAAAGCATAAACAAGGCGCTGGATTGGGGCTATGAGAAAGCACTGACCGGAGGTATTCCAGGTACAAATACGGCCTACGAGCTGGCGGAGGAATACCTCCAATACAAAGGAGGGTTGAGAGATCAGGTTAATCTGCTCATTCGCTGGCAAAATGCCCGCTCAGCGACTTCCGGTTTTGTTACCGGATTGGGAGGTGCTGTGACACTGCCGATAGCCATTCCAGCCAATCTTGCTTCCGTTCTGTATATCCAACTTCGGATGGTTGCCGCTATCGCCATCATGGGAGGACATGACGTGAAGGACGATAAGGTTAGGACAGTGGTATATGCCTGCTTGTGCGGAAATACCGTAGTCGAATTACTCAAGGACGTCGGCATCCAGCTCGGCAAAAAATTTTCGGAACAGGCGCTTAAAAAGCTATCCGCAGAAAGCATCAAAAAAATTAACGAAGCGGTCGGCTTCCAACTGTTCACCAAGTACGGAAAAACCGGCGTTATTAACTTGCACAGAGCAATCCCATTCGTCGGAGGTGTAACCGGCGAAGTATTTGACGGTGTTTCAACCAACGTCACGGACAAAATCGCTCGTAGAATATTTATTGAATAGACGACTATTCTACAATTAAAGGAGCCGCAACTTACATGAAAAAGATTGTTTCCGCCATAATAAGTTTCATCATTGCATCAACACTATTTATGCACACCACTTATGCTGCCGAACTGAAAATGAAAATCAATAATGCAAATGTCCATTTCGAGTACGGTACCCCGTTTATTGACAACGGAAGCAGTTTAATCCCGCTCCGCGACCTGCTGATCTCCCTCGGCGTAGCCAACGACGATCAGCATATTCAATGGAATGCCTCCGAACAAAGTGTGACGATTGCCAAGGAAGACAAGATTGTAAAGCTGCGTGTCGGCGCTACGGACATTTTTCTGAACGGCGAGCTTTTCAAAAAGCTGGAGGTTCCAGCCCAAAATGTAGATGGGCGCGTGTATTTGCCCGCTCGCGCAGTAGCGGAAGCACTCGGATATTTCGTCGGTTACGATGCCGAAACCAGCACCGTTCTTGTGCAAGAAACGCCATTTGGGGGTGGCGTCAAGGCTGACGATTACGAAAACAGCGAAATCGCAGTTTCTCCTGCTGGAGACTCGGCTCTGGATAGCCTGAAATTTGGACTTGCAGCCTATCATGTATCTCTGCCAGCAGAAAGTGAACGTGTCATCAATAATAACTCCAATGCATTTTTTGCATCAGGCAGTAATCCGTTGTCCCTAGATAAGATCGCCAAGACCGCGGCTCCAGAAGACATTGTGAAGAATGTGTCTGCCTATCATTCCAGCATCGTCAACGTGACGTTCCTCAAGATTGACGAAATAAAAGAGTTCACACTGGACAATGGTAAGACCTTGACGCTGGCGATTGGCCATACTGGTGACGAGACCTCACCTGTCTCAAATTCTTGGATTGATGACACTTATTTTCAAGTATTCTTTGCCGGGAGCGCACCCGTCGCCAAGGGCGATAAAGTTACCGTCAACGGCGTACCTGTAGGGGAAACCACAATCGAGCTAACTACGGCTCTCGGAAAGCCCGTTGTGGAACCTGTGGTAATGCTTGCCGCGGGCAATCTCATTAAAACTTCGGATGAGTATGATTTGAGGAGTGAGCAATCGAAAAGCAATTCTGGTAATATCGTAGTCCCTGAACTGGAGAAAGCGTGGAAGACCAAGATTGACGGATTGCAAGTAAATATGGCTGGCGACAAGATCACCATAACCAGCCGCCGAACGACAGATAGCACCGTAAACGGCACATACGTTAACGTAAAAAGTATTCAGGCAGAAAACTATTCGTACACGCCTTCCTCACCGCTGGAAATTCCTTTAGGCCAGAATGGCTTGAGTATAAGCCTTAAAGACCTGATTGATAAAACCGGAAAATCCCTACAGCCTTCAAATGGTCAAACGTTCTTCATCAAGATCGAAGTCGTACAGGGAGTATCCAGCAAAGCCGATTCTATCGTCCGTTTTGTTGATTACAAAAATTAATTGAGCTTTCTCCCCTTCTACCATGCATTGCTCGTTGTAGCCGCCTACCCTCGCGAGGATAGGCGGCTTTTTATGTGCTGTTGAACTCGGTAACGAGACTAATGGTGTCTATTTGTCGCTACTACTAATCTACTAAAACGAGATTCGATATTTAAAAAGAAAATTCCCAGAAAGTAGCTGTTTGCGTAAGACATTGGCGAAATACGCTTAGAATAAGGGTTTTTACAACACTTGCAGAAGCTCGGTCTCAGAATTTTTTCAAAGTAACATAGAATTTTGCATATTTTCGAATTCTTCGATTATACATTTTACCAAACGCAGAAAAACCCTGCGTTCGACATAAACCGATAGCGAGAGGAGACAAAACATCGTGCAAGACAACTACATCCAGAACAGCAACACGCACGAGCAACGAAAAGCCGCAGCTCTTTGGTTTGCCCAGCAAGGGTATCCGGTGATACCGCTAAGTCCGGCGGACTTAGTGGGAGATAGTCCTGGAAAAAGACCAATGATTACGGGCTGGTCCAAACGAACCTCTACTACTCCGAAGGAAGTAGCCGATTGGTTCAACTGGTGGCCCTCTTGTAACATTGGCCTGGTTCTGGGAAGTGCGTCGGGCTTCGTGGGGATCGATGTAGACGGGGAAGGCGGAGAACAGTTACTAGCCGATTGGAGCGGTGGTGCCTTGCCAGAAACTTGGGAGTTCACTACGGGCAGTGGGCGACGGCTTCTGTATAAAATACCCAAAGGATTGACCTTGCGGAAGCTGTCCCAGTCTGTTGATGGAGGAAATCATCAGGAATGCTCGTTACTCGGGGAAGGATGTCAGACTGTCATCCCCCCCTCCATTCACGCTACAGGGAAGGTATATTGGTGGAAGGATAACTGCTCTCCGGAAACGATGGACTGTGCATACGCTCCGGAATGGCTAATTAGAAAGATGACCTCCCGGACTGTGCCATCGAACCAAAAGAGCGTTAAGCCGGTTAACGAGGCACTGGGTAAATTGACCGAAGGCTGTGCTAAGTTCTCCGAAAGCTGGCAGGTTCAGCAGGAAACTGGTCTGAGCTACAACGATTGGTTCCTCTGGATGAGTCTGCTCGTCCGTGCAGGCCAAACGGAAGCGGCGTTGGCGTTCTCTGAGGCTTCGGTCAAGCACAACGAACAGAGTGAAGCACGTATCCGCTTGCTTGAGAAGAACGAAGAACAAGCCGGACCCACCCGCTGCGCAACCTTCGGCTGCGGCCTGGAGCAGATCGAACGCTGCCACGGAGTGAAGCTACACGACACTGACGGAAACGCTGCGAACAGTCCGGCAGCACTCTTAAAACCCGATCAAGCAGGCAAAGCCCGACAACTGGCACAAGAGGCAGTCGCACGTATGGAAGCCGGGGATCACGGGGCTCACTTGGAAACGCAGGCACTGCAAGCATTTCTCACACTGAAAGATCGGTTTCCTGCTGACTACGGTCGTCTAGAACAGCGAATTCGTTCTTCCAATGCACCGCTTAGAACCTTTCAGCAGGCACTCAAGGAATTGAAACGGACTTTCGCCTACACACAGGCTGGTGGAAAATCGCTTCTGGAAAAAGGCTTTTATATTAACGATAGCGGCAGACCGGTCGGAATGAATGAGAACATGTATGCCCGATACGTACTGACCCAGCTTCAATTCGGAATTGCCGAAGGGCAGCGATTCTACCTTTACGATAAGGGCATTTGGAATCAGTAGACCGGTCGGAATGAATGAGAACATGTATGCCCGATACGTACTGACCCAGCTTCAATTCGGAATTGCCGAAGGGCAGCGATTCTACCTTTACGATAAGGGCATTTGGAATCAGTAGACCGGTCGGAATGAATGAGAACATGTATGCCCGATACGTACTGACCCAGCTTCAATTCGGAATTGCCGAAGGGCAGCGATTCTACCTTTACGATAAGGGCATTTGGAATCAATTGAGCGACCTGAACGTCAAGCGTAAACTGCGGGATTTCCTGCACGATATCGTTCCTGATTTCTGGACGGAGAAGCTGGAGGAACAGTACATCGGGGCCCTCCTTCGCGAGGCCGAGTACCTGGGTATTCTGGACGGACAGCGTGACTATATCAACCTTGAAAACGGGATGCTCTCACTGGATAGCTTTGAACTGCTGCAGCATGATCACAGCTATCATTCAAGCATTCAGTTACCGATTTCTTACACGCCGGAGGCCGAGTGTCCAACATTTTTGAAGTTTCTCAACGAGGTCTTTCAAGGGGACCAGGAGCTTGTAAACATCGTTCAGGAAATGTTCGGATACTGTCTGACTGCGGAGACTCGGGCGGAAAAGGCCTTCCTCTTGTACGGCCAAGGCAGTAACGGCAAAAGTGTTCTTCTTAGTGTACTGCAAGCACTTTGTGGCAAGGCAAACGTAAGCAGCGTTCCACTCGCCGAACTGGAGAACCCTTTCGCTCGCCATGAAATAGTCGGAAAGATACTGAACCTTGCGGCTGAAAACGAGGTTGACAATAAGGGGCTGAATACGCAGTATTTTAAAGCCATTGTTTCCGGCGATCCCATTAACGTGGATGTCAAACACGCTAAAGGCTTCATGTACGAGCCGATCTGCAAGCTTGTTTTTGCCACAAACAGGCTTCCGTACAGCAGGGACAAATCACACGCGTTTCCGCGAAGACTGATCATTCTTCCTTTTCGTGCGAGGTTTAATAGCAAATCGGCTGACAAACATCTCCGCGAAAAACTGGAAGCTGAACTACCAGGCATCCTGAATTTTGCTTTGAGAGGCTTGAAGCGGCTGAGGATACAAAATTATGATTTCAGCTCTTCGCAGGCGGCTACACAGGTGCTGACCGAATATCGCGAAACCATTAACCCGATGCTTTCGTTTGTCACCGAGTGCCTTGAACCAACTACAGGCGCTGGTGGTTCTTTCCGAAAGCAGATACGAGAAGAGTTCGGTCGCTGGTGTAAGGAGAACCGACATATGGGGTTGTCTGAACTTAGTGACAAAAGGTTTTGGCAAGAGTTTCGCAATGTTTTGGACGAAGAACGAATTGACTACACAGAAACTAAAAGCAATGGCCGCGACTGTTTTAGCGGTATTACCTTAAAAAAACGACGCAAAGGGAACCCCGAGCAGAGTTCCACGATGCCACAACTGTTCGAGGAAGACCCGACCGACGAGACCTGAAGCTTTTCGCGGTCACCCAGCAGCTCTGCGTAGCCTTTTTCAGTGCCAGTGGCGGAGAGTGGGGGAAACTTTCAGAACTATTTTGAAGACGAAAGTTTTTTGAGGGAGAGGAGATTGAAAAAAAGGGGCTGGAGAAAAAAATTTCCTCTCCCCCCCCCTCTGCCCCACTAAACCGCAAGTGATCACAGAACGGGAAGCCGAACGCCGCAGGTCCTCTGCCGCCCTCGCTCTTGAAGGTGATGTCCGCCAAACAGCAAGGGGGACTTGCAATCTCCCGGGCCTGTCACGGGCTCCAGAGACATGATTGTGCGGGCCGAGAGGCAGATTTGGTGACGCAGATTTAGAAAGGAGCAAGATCATGAAAATAGTTCAACTTATTGTTAACCTTGCAGATCGCAGCCTTTTCACAGATACAGAACATGACTGCGTTCCGGGTTACGAAACTTACCGCACTACAAAGCTGTCGGAAGAGTATTCATCGCCATGAAAAAAGCGATTATCAACCTGGCCGCCGCTGTAGCCCAGCTCGTTCTTGAAATCATCGAGCATCAGAAAAAGAAGTAGCAGGATAAAAACGGAGGGATACGCTCATGACTGAAACTGACAACTCTAACACACAAGCAAGCCCCGCGTTTGACCTGCTTGCCGACATGATTTTAGACTTCCTCGCCAAGGAGGAACGCCGCCGCGCTCCGCAGCAGGTACGGGATGCTGTGTTCCGCTTGATGGAGGTTGCTGATGAGCAGGACATGGAACTTGAATTGACCGCAATGCTGCTGGGAAGCAATGATTTCCGGCAGATTGCGTAGTCCGACCGAAGGAGATGCATCATGGACACTCTTTTCGCTGCCCTGTACGTACGGGTGAGTACAGAAGAACAAGCCAGAGATGGCTTGAGCATTGACGCTCAGACGGAGGAGCTTCAGGATTACTGCACGTCTAACGGTATTCGTGTTTACCGCACTTATGTAGATGCCGGAGTAAGTGGCGCATCCTTAAACCGTCCGGAACTGCAATGGCTTCTGGAAGACGCTCAAAACGGGAAGTTTCAAAAGGTCATCATTTGGCGGCTAAGTCGCCTTTCCCGCTCCCAGACTGATTTACTCACTGTAGTAAACATGTTGAGGAGCAACAACATAACACTTCACAGCCTGACTGAGCAGCTTGACGCAACGACACCTCACGGCTTTTTCTCACTTCAAATGATGGGTGCCGCAGCGCAGTTTGAGCGGGAGCAAATTTCTGAAAACGTAAAGCTCGCTTCGCTTCATCGTGTCAGACAAGGCAAGTGGAATTGCGGCAATAACGTTCTCGGCTATCACTGGTTGCAAGGCACTGACTCCATTGAAGGCAGAACCGAAATTGTGCCGGAAGAGGCTGCGCTGGTTCGATATATTTTCGAACGATATGCTACGGGACAGTACGGATATAAGGCTATTACAAATCTTTTGAACAAACAAGGTTATAGAACGAAAAAGGGCCTTCTCTTTACCATCAGCAGCGTACGAAATATACTAACAAACCGGAATTATATCGGCAAAATTCGGTTCAATGTTACCGAGAATCGTCGAACAAAGGGCTCTGTCCCCGTGGAATGGGTGGATGGAGAACAGAAGCCTATTCTCACATTCAAGCTTTGGGAACAGGCACAAGCGGTCCTTGCCAGAAACTCACGGACTCCTGTCCGGCTCGTCAGCAGAACTTATCCATTGACCGGGCTGTTGAAGTGTCCTCAGTGTGGCGGCAGCATGGTTGCTTGCCACACAAAAGCCTTTCGCAAAAATGGCAGCATAAAACGAAACCATTACTACGTCTGCGGCAGATTCAGCAATTCAGGCGCTGCCGCCTGCCGCACCAACGCAATACGTGCCGATGATGCAGAGACGTGGGTCTTTGACCAGATGCAGCGGCTTCTGTGTTCCCCGCTTGCCTTGCAGGAAATTTCGCTTGCAATTGGCCGGAAACAGGATACGACCAGAAAACCGCTATTGGAAAGGCTGGATAGCCTTAAACACGAGCATGAAAGGCTGCTTGCAGAACAATCCAGCCTTTTCCAGGCATACGAAAACAGCCGAATTACACGGGAAGAGTTGGCCCAGCGGCTGACCACCATAAAAGCAAGAAACAACGAACTGGCTGAAGAAATGCATCATGCCGAGAGACGTTTAAAGCTGAAACCTGTAGAAACGGTATCAATGCCTAAGATCCGTACTGCGCTGGAGCAAATAAGCGCTGTCTTCAAAGCAGATTCGCAAGAAAGGCAGAAACAAGTACTGAGCCTGTTCATCGAGAAAATTTCGCTGCCCCTGGACCGCTGCATTACAAAGGCAATTCTTTACGGTACTGAAGCGCTATACCATCTAACAATAAATGAAAATTGGGAGGATATTCATCATGGTTAACACAAAAGGAAAAGTCGCTTTGTACATTCGCACCGCAGCCGCCGATTCGTCGCAAGCCGAAAAGCATCTCAATGTTCTTCTGGCAGAGTGCTCCCGAACTGGAAGAGAAGCAGCGCAGGTTTATATGGACCTAGACCACAGCGGCAGTTCTACGGAGCGCCCGGCTCTGCGGAGGCTTCTGAAAGAGTCAGTTACCGGTGATTTTAGTCATGTGTTGGTCTACAACCTAAGCAGCATAAGCCGCGAAACCGTTGAATTGCTGGCAACAATAGAGTATCTCACCCAGAAAAGCATTGGTGTAATTTCCGTATCCGAACAGTTTGAATCGACTACACCGATGGGCAAATTCGTTCTTTCCATGTTTGAAAACATACTGAGCCTTACTGCGGATGGAACGACCTTAGATGGGACATCGAAATCTATTGATGCAACGACTCCGAAGGGAAAGCTGGCCGTCTCATTACTTGAAGCATTCCAGCAAATTGAAGGCGACGTTATTGGAGCGAACGGAAAAGGCGGGCAGCGGCATGAGTAAAGAGCTCCCTTTACTCGTAGCCCTCTATGTTCGGGTCAGCACGGAAGAACAGGCAGAGCATGGCTATTCGATTGATGCACAGCTAGACACGTTGCGTAGCTACTGCCAAATGTATGGTATGACCGTCTTCAAGGAGTACGTAGATCGGGGCGTTAGCGGAAAGAGCATGGATAAACGCTTTGAATTGCAGCAAATGCTGATGGATGCTAAATCAGAATTGTTCAATCTTGTTCTTGTCTGGAAGTTTAACCGTCTTGCCCGCAATACCCTGAACCTTTTGCAAATCGTAGAAGAGTTGCGGAAGTTTAATGTCGACTTCCGCTCCGTCTCGGAAAGCTTCGACACCTCCACACCAATGGGTAAGTTTGGGTTATCAATGATGGCTTCCGTAGGAGAACTTGAGCGGAATACGATTGTTGAGAACGTCAAGATGGGGCTAAAACATCGGGCTAAAACAGGCAGACACAACGGAAAGATACCACTCGGCTACAAGATTGTAGATTTGGGAAGCAATGGCTCGCACAAGCGTAAAACCCAAGTCGAAATCGTTCCGACAGAAGCCATAATCATAAAAAGAATTTTCGAACGGTTTGTATCCGGCCAGGGATACCGCTCCATCGCCAATCAGTTGAATCAAGACGGACATAAGACAAAACCCGGAAAAGCTTTCTCGATCTGCTCGGTCAAAGATATTTTAGACAATCCGTTTTACGTTGGAAAAATTCGCTACAGCCGTTACGAGAACTGGAGCGATAAACGACGCAAAGGAAAGAGTGCTGCACCGATTATCGCGAACGGAGTGCATCCGCCAATCATTTCCGAGGAGCTTTGGAACAAAGTTCTTATGCTCCGGAAAAAGCGGTCGGTTGTCTCCATTAAAAAATTTAGCGGAGAATACTTGCTTACGGGCCTTATCAAATGCCCTCAGTGCGGAGCAGCTATGACGGCAAGCTGCACAAAGAACAAGCTAAAGGATGGAAGTACCATCACCCGCATGTACTACTCCTGTAGCCGATTTCGAAGCATGGGAAGCTCCGTCTGTAGCGCCAACAGCGTTCGCAAGCTGGAAGCGGAGCAATATCTGATCGACCGCTTGCAAGAAGTGCTGTCCAAACCACACATCCTGCGAGCCATTGTGAAAAGCATTAATGACCGGCAAGCAAACCGGACTGGCCCTCTAAAAGAAGAACTTGGTTCAATCCAATCCCGGCTCGAGCAAATCGAAGAAAGGAAACGTAAATACTTCGATCTGTACGAATTTGATGAATTCGATCGAGAGCTTCTTTCCGGCAAAATCGGGGAGCTTGATGCCGAGCGAGACCGGCTTTCCTCTCGCAGGTCTGAAATTGAGTCCGAGTTACACTGCAACAACACCCAGACAGTAAATTACGAATTAGTCCGGTCACTGGTGGCCCGCTTCGAGGCTCTCCTGCAAAAATCATCCCTTGAGCAGCGAAAAACACTGCTTCATCTGATTGTCAACAAGATTACGCTAAACGATAAGCGCCAGGTTGACAAAATCGAACTTATCTTCGATGAAACGACCCAACACCATTTTTTAAGCGCAGCCCCTTCTGCCCTCGCGGCGGAAGGGGCTTTTCCGTTTGACGGAAAGGTTCCTGAACTACAACGACGTTTGACTATCACCATTTGAACAGCCGGAAAATTACAAAAAGAAGGGCGAAAGCATCTTCTTGCTCCTTCGCCGCTGCTCTACAGATATTCTATTTTGGAGGTACACGACAATGAATGGATTCTACGACCTGTACTCACTCAAAAACCTGCTGGCGGACACCCTGCGCGAGAAGCCTTGCGGCTACGTCATCGAAGAGATCTTCGCCCGTTTCCCCTCCGTCCCCGAACTGCTAGACGCGACCGAGCAAGAGCTGACCAGCATCAAGGGGGTCGGCAAGGCGAAGGCACGGCAGATCGTCTCTGCCGTGCAGCTGGCAAGAATGCTGAACGTAAGACCCTCCAACCCATACATCATACGCAGTCCGCAGGACGTCTGGCAACTGCTTGCTCCTGAGATGGCCTTCTTGCAGAAGGAGCACTTCGTATGCCTGTTTCTCAATACGAAGAACCACGTCATCGCTAAAGAGACAATCTCGGTCGGCAGCTTGAACGCCGCGGTAGTGCATCCGCGTGAGGTCTTCCGCGCTGCGATCAAGCGGTCTGCGGCCTCTGTTATCTGCGCTCATAACCATCCCAGTGGTGACCCGACGCCTTCTGCGGAGGACGTTCAACTCACAAAGCGTTTGTCCGAATCTGGGGATATTATCGGGATCGAGGTTCTCGACCATGTCATTGTGGTCAATGATCGATTTTACAGTCTTAAGGAGCACGGACTCATCTAAAACTCTATCCCCCTCTACTTTAACAGAAGAAGTTCAAGGTAAAAATCAGGACAATTAATTGCCATTGCCCCACCCTCCCTTTCGTGGTGTATAGAACTCTTCACATGCTTTAGGGTGAAACATTCGTTGCGCTTCTATTTTCCCTCTTCCAAACCAAAAATCAGGTTCACCTAGGATCAGATTTAAGTCTGAAATAATTGTATCTGCTTCATTTAAGCATTTGTCTAACACCCGGCGCACTGGCCGCCCCTGTGGGTATTCGCTTTTGAATAAATTTCCATACGACAATGGATGAAGAAAACTAGCTTCGTATGATCCAGTAGGTGATACGGTCCTTTTCGCCCTATGAGTCCACAGCCTCTTTCGTTCAAACTTTTCTTTCAATCCCGTAATTATACGATCCACTTGTTCAGCAGTGTCTTCTGAAAATTGAAGGTTTTCCAGAAGTCTCGGATATGCGGGGGCTCCCTCACAATAAATCATATCAATTAAATCTACCGCCTTATCCACACTATCATAAGAATACCTATGTCCTTCCACGATACAAAAAAAATGCTTATAAGTCTCCACGTACTTCCCCCCACAAAGTATTGTCTGGTAATGCGACCAGACAAAGTAGAACACCTACTCTAAAACAGACCACTAAACCTTCAAAAATATCCAAACAGCCCGCACAAGCCCTCCTGCGCAACGATCTTCCCCCAAGGTGGCCGGACCTCCACCCTGCTCCTTCGGGGCACGTTTCCGCACCCCGTAAGCGTTAAATACCAAAAATTTCGCCTCACTTATGGTAGGGTTCCCCCCGCATTATCTTAAACGCCCGATAAACCTGCTCCACCAACACCAGCCGCATCAGCTGATGAGGCAGCGTCATCCGCCCGAACGATAGCTTCAGGTCGGCGCGGGCCAGCACCTCGGGGGCAAGCCCCAGCGAGCCGCCAATGATAAAGGCCACATGGCTGCGCCCATAAGTGGCCAAATCCTGCAGCTGCCGCGACAGCTCCTCGCTGGACAAAGGGCGACCGTCGATGGCGAGCGCCACGACAAAGGCATCGCTGCGCAGATGGCTGAGCAAACGCTCGCCCTCGCGCTGCTTAACCTGCGCCTCTTCGGCGGCGCTCATGGATTCAGGGGCCCGTTCATCGGGCACCTCGACCAATTGCAGCTTGGCGTAGGGGCCCAGCCGCTTTGCATATTCGGCGATGCCCTGCACCAGATACGATTCTTTCAGCTTCCCGACCGACACAATTTGAATATTCATTCGAACTTGTCCTCGCTTTCTCCATTTAGATCCACAATAGCCCGTTATCCGTATATGTAACCAACCAAGCCTAGCCTGTCTCTCGGTCGCCTTCACCACACAGCCTCACAACCCCACGTCCACAAACGATCTAATCCGATGAGTTCGCATGCCCGTCCTATCGCTTTATCCTTATCATCTTACCGTTTTAGCACTTTGGAAAACTTTTAACGAACTTTCGCATTCCATCCCCATAAAAAAAGAAGGCCGCTCCCGGCCCTCTCTCTGCTTCACTTAAACAACCAGGAATTTGCCTGCTTCCTTGCACCGTTCGCATGTCTCCGGCGGTGTCCAATCGCTGAATGCCACCTGCTCCAAATCAACGATATCGGGCGCATCCTCGTATTCATCAACGAACATGTCGATGGCTAGCTCCAGGTGTTCTTTACAAACCACATGCATAAACGAAACCCCTTTTTCTTCCCTAAGTTGCTGCTTAATCCAACATATATCTCTAGTTTACCCCAATCCGGACAAACTCACAACCATCTAACATCACCTGCGCTGCGCCAGCATCCGCCAGCCAATCAGCGTCACAGCCTTTTAGCGATCTTTCAGTTCCTCAAGCGTCACCTGCACCGTTTGCTTCTTACCCGCGCGGTAAAAGGTGATAGCCAGCTTGTCGCCGACCTTCTTCGCATTATAAATATATTTGCGCAGCGATAGCGTGCTGTCGACAGGGTTGCCGTCCAGCTCGACAATTACGTCGCTGCCCTTCAGCCCCGCGTCCTTAGCCGGGCCGCTGGCCTCAACGATCAGTACGCCCTGCTTCACACTGCCGGGCAGCTTGAGGCTGTCGATGTCCTTAAACGACTGCAGGCTCTGCGTCACAACGCCGATAAACGGGCGGCGCACCTTTTGATCCTTGATCAGCTGCTCGATGACCAGCTTAGCCTGATTAATCGGAATGGCAAATCCGAGCCCTTCCACGCCGGAGCCTGCCACCTTGAGCGTGTTAATGCCGACCACCTTGCCGTCCAGGTTCAGCAGCGCGCCGCCGCTGTTGCCGTGGTTGATCGCCGCATCCGTCTGGATCACGTCCATTTCCCAATCCAGCTCGCCTTCCCGCCCGACCGTGACCGGGATCGTCTGCTTAGGCCAGCTGATGATGCCCTTCGTCACCGTCGGCGCAAAGCCCACGCCTAGCGGGTTGCCGACAGCAATCGCCGTTTCGCCCGGCTGCAGCGTATCCGAGTCGCCGAACTCGGCCACTTGCTTGATCCCGCTCCCGTCGATTTCCAGCACCGCCAGATCGGTAATCGCGTCCTGTCCAAGCAGCACCGCCTTCCGCCGCTCGCCCGTCAGCGTAATGACATCCAGCTGATTGAAGCCATCGACGACATGGCTGTTTGTGACGATTCGCACCTTATCTCCCGCACGGGAAAAAATAACCCCTGAACCGAGTCCCATCGAACCGGGGCCGCGTCCTGGACTCGAACCGGAACCCGATCCAGCTCCCGAATCGGAGCCGGAGGACGACGACCGTCCGCCGTCCGCGCCGCTGCCGAGAATGCTGACTACAGCGGGCCATACCTTGGCGGCTGCGCCTACGACCGTGTCGCTCATTTGCCGCTCGCCCCCGCCCGCGCCCGGGGAAACGACGCCATATGGGCTGCCCTGGCCTTGGCCGCTTCCGCCAGAGCCTGCAGGCCAGGAAGCCATTGCTGGCAGCGCCTCCTGCTGCGGATCAGAGGAAGCGCCGCTGCCATACAGCGCCAGCAGCACCGTGAGCGTCAGCACGCCGCCGGCAGCAGGAATTGTCCAGCGAGGAAGCTTCTCCAAGCCCAGGAATTTACGCTTCGGGAGACGCCAAGCCTCCCTGGGGGACATTTTCGTCGAATAAAAATCGTCATCAAATAAACTCACCGCCGCTGCCCCCTTGTGTGGCGCCTGTTGCCAAGCGACCCGTGCTATGAATGGTATTGCAGATGAACGCAACCTATGAATCTACGAAATAAATAGGCGTGCCCCAGGCATATATACGCCCGAAGCGGACTAGAATAGAAGCATACGCCACTCAAGCGAAGCCTGGTTTTAGGAAAGGATGATGCTCATGTCAACCAACCGCATTCATTCGCATCTTGATGAAATTGCCTGGATCGCCAAGCTGGCCGATCTGCAGGAGCATCAGTACAGCAGCAGCTTGCTGCTTAGCGCTCTCGTCGAGCTGCTTCAGGAAAAGGGACTTCTCACCGTACAAGAGCTAGCCGACAAAGCACGCGAACTGGAGCAGTTGGACAGCACAGAGATTCACAGTCGGCTTCCCGGCGGCTTATAGCCAGCCTGTCGCCGCCCCAGCTCAACGAAGCTCATCCCTCGCGCATGCTGCTCCCGCCACCTGCCCCTGCCAACGACCTGCAGCCACGAGCACCCGGCCCACTCCTCACGCCCCGCCTACTCCTCGCCCAACCGATCCCATGCCGTAGCCCGGTCGTGGTAGGTGTCCATCAGCTTCGCCCGGTGATCGTCCGGTTCCAATCGGTCTTCTACCACATTATTCACCGTCAGCCTGGCCAAATCCATCAGATTATGGTCGCGGCTCAAATGCGCGAGATAGACGCGTTTCGTACGTTCGGAGACGATGTCCAGCATCGCTTCCCCGGCCGCTTCATTCGATAAATGACCGACATCGCTCAAAATACGCCGCTTGATGTTCCATGGATACCGTCCAACACGCAGCATGTCGATATCGTGGTTCGACTCAAGCACCAGCACATCGCTGTCCCGAACCTTTTCCTTCACCTTGGAGCTCATATACCCGAGGTCGGTCGCTACGCTCAGCTTCTGCTCCTCGTGGTAGAAGCAGTAGCCGACCGGCTCAGCCGCGTCATGCGAGATGCCAAACGACTCTACCTGCAGCGAGCCAAACTCGCGCACCTCGCCCGTCTGCATCACGCAGCGGTTGGATTCGGCGATTTCGCCGATATGACGCTCCAGCGCCTCCCACGTCTTCTCATTGGCGTAGACCGGCAGGTCATACTTGCGCGCGATCGCGCCTAGTCCTTTAATGTGGTCGGCATGCTCGTGGGTGATGAGAATCGCATCCATGTCCGCCAGCGACATATCCCGTTCCTTCAACAGCTGCTCGACCTTTTTGGCGCTCAGACCGGCATCAATCAGCACCTTGCCTTCTTCCGTCGCGACGACCGTCGCATTGCCCGTCGAGCCGCTTCCCAATATCGTAAATTGTATGCCCATCTCGTTCTCCTAACCTGTAATATACACCGAACCCAAGCCCGCTCAAGGCCGCTTGTTCTGCGGAGCCTCGACCGCCCCGTTGATCGCATGAATGAAATACGGATCGCCGTTGCTCAGCGACACGCGCCATGACGGCACCATATACATCGTCTGCGAGTTGTACACCTGCCCGTGATAACCAAGCCGCACCCCCGTAATAACGGAGCCTGGCGGCAAATAATTTTCAATCAGACTCGCCAGCACGATATACGGTGAAATGACGGTCTGCTCCTTCTGCACGCTTTCGGACTGCACCTCCACATACCCCTGCCTGTACGAGGTGACGATCCCGTCCTTCTCCAGCAGCTCCAGCTGCACCTCAAACATCGGCAGCGAGCCGTACAGCTGGTGAAATACATACGCCCCGTTGCGGCTGCCGACCGGATCGAATTGATAAGATTCCGTATAGGGAATCCCGGTTTTGGCGAGCATGTCCTTGAACGTCCCCTTGTTGATCAGCGGGTCGAACTTGAATGGCGCGGCCAGCGACTTCGCCTTGTCCGGACTGGACTGCTCATCGAACCGCACGACGATCTCCCGCAGCTTGGGCGTTTCCCTGGAAATGTCCGACGGGAGCTGAATATTGTTCAGCTTCATCAGCCGCTGCAGCTCCTCCTGCGCCTGCGCCTCCGGATTCGTGCCGAAATCATTCAGCAGATCGGAGCGGCTTGTCCCCAGTTGGATCGCCAGCACGATGTTCAGCAGAAGAAAGGACAGTATCAGAATTGTTTTGGCCCGACCCCAATCCACGCCTACTCCTCCTTCTCCCGGACAGCTCCGCTAGTCCAGAAACTCATATTCGCCCGTATACAGCTCCACTGCCCACTTAGGCACCAGCTCAAACGTCTTATCCGTCACGATCGGCCGGTACGACGGGAACAGCGAGACGATCTGCGAGCGCTTCGCGTACTTTTCCAGCAGGAAGTCCAGCGATTCGCCGCCGGGCAGCTCCATCTGCTTGGAGGTCAGATTGCGCGGCTCCAGCGATACGGTTGACCGTTCATAGCCGGAGACGATGTCCTTTTGCAGCGTAATTTTCATGAAGCCGATATTTTCATTGCGCGGGTTGATCAGCGGAAATGATTGATAATACTGCCGGAACACGTACGCCTGACTGCCCGGCAGAAACCGCTCCGGCACCCGCTGCACGCCGTAAGCGCCGTTCCAGCCGCCATGCTGGTTGATAAACTGCACCGCCGTCAGCAGCCCGCCCACATAATCAATCCGGTTATCCGTAGACGGCGCTACCGGGTCGGAATACGTCATCCAGTGCTGGTCGCTTTTCAGCTGCAGCCCCCGCTTGGAATCCGTATAAATCTCCGAACCGTCGCGCTCGGTCAAGTTGCGCGTCAATGCGGGGTCCACGAAGAAGGTGCGCTTGAGCTGGTCAATCGTCAGCTGCGACGTCCCCATCGTATAAGCGGTCATCGGGAACGGCTTCTCCGGCAAATAAATATCCGACTGAAACAGCTTATACGGCAGATGTGCGCCGACTGCGCCGACGAATCGTTCCTCAATATCCTTCGTCGTGTAATCGGCCTTGGTCGCTTCGTACACAACATTCGAGGTGTCGGTAAACAAAACTGTCCGTACCTCATTATCCGTCTGTGCGAAAATCCAGATCCGGGTAATCACATCATTGTCGACCGGCACATCGCCTTTAATCTGAATAATTCGCTTCAGCACATGCAGCGGCAGTCCATCGCGGAAGCGCACCTCCACGCCGGGCCGCTTCATCCGCACCTCTTCCCAATTGACGCCCAGCGCACTCGCGCTTGTTTTGCGAAGCCCGTCCATACTGCGCTGCTTGACCGTGTCCATAATGTCGCTATATTGCCGGCTGAGCGGATACAGCACCGTATGCTGCTGGTTGCCCAGATGAACGACGATTTGATCCGGGAACAGCATGTCATCCAGCGAAGCCTGCGCACCCAGCATCTCTGTCTTCACATACTCGGCTTCCGTAACCGGCTGCTCCGGCTGCGGGTAGCTGTAGGACAGCAAATAGCTTTGCAGCAAGCTAAGCAGCACCAGGCAGGCCAGCGTCACCGTCTTGAGCTTCTCCATCATCGGCCGCCCTCCTCCTGGTGGAAAGGAATCGTAAATGTCACCTTCGTCCCCTGACCCAGCTCCGAATCGAGCAGCATCGTGCCGCCGTGCGCCTTGACGATTTCCCGGGCAATGGACAGACCGAGTCCTGTACCGCCCATCGCGCGGGAACGGGCTTTGTCTACACGGTAAAACCGCTCGAAGATGCGGGACAAGTCTTTACGCGGAATCCCGATCCCGTCATCCTGCACCGAAATTTCCAGCCGGGTCCGATCCGGACAGACCGCATGCATCGTAATATGCCCGCCCTCCGGCGTATATTTGATCGCGTTGGACACGAGATTGTCGAGTACCTGATCAATTTTGTCACGGTCGAGCAGGATGCGGCGCACACCCGGCTCTACCTTGACGCGGATCGCGATGCTGCGCTGCTCCAGTTGAAAGGAAAACCGGTCCGCCACGCCGCCCAGCAGCTCCGCCACAACCGTATCTTCCTTGACAATCGTGACGCGTCGTGAATCGAGTCTGGACAGCTGCAGCAAATCGTTAACAAGCCGTATCATCCGCTCCGTCTCGTTATGCGCGACGTTAACAAACTTGCCTGCCAGCTGCGGGTCCTCCAGCGCCCCGTCCTCCAGCGCCTCCAGATAACTCTTGATCGTCGTCAGCGGCGTCCGCAGCTCATGGGATACGTTAGCGACGAACTCCCGGCGGGACTGCTCCAGCTTCTCCTGCCCGGTCACATCCTGCAGCACCGCAATGGTGCCGGCTGCCCCGCGTCCCTTGCTATGAATCGTCGTATACGTCACCCTGACGAACAGCGGTTCATCCTCCTCATCGTGATACACGTGCAGCAGCGCCGAATGATCCTCGCTTGTTTCCAGCTGGCGGACAATATCCGGCGTAAATCCGAGCAGCCCCGCGAGCGGCTTGCCCAGCGCCCTCTCTTCATCCACCTGGAGCAGCTGCTTCGCCCGCCGATTAATGACGATCACCCGCCCGCTATCATCCGAAGCAATCAGCCCGTCATTCATGTTGGCGAGGATCGAGGCCAGCTTATCTTTCTCCTCTTCATTTAACGTAAGGGCTTCCTTCAATCGCTCCATCATAAAGTTAAACGTATGACCGAGCTGCCCCAGCTCATCCTGCCCGAGAATGCGCACCTGCTCGTCGAACCGGCCCTCGGCCACTCGCCCGGCCTGCTTCGTCAGCGCCTTGATCGGGTTCGTAATCGTAGAGGACAGCATCACCCCGAGCACCGCTGTCATCGCCAGCGCGAGCAGCGTCCCGGTAATAAAAAACCGGTTAATCCGGTTCATCGTGTTGTAAACCTCTTCCATCGAAGACACGATATAAATAGCGCCGATATATTTCGTGCCGGAGCCGACCGGCTTCGCAATGACCAGCTTCCGCGTCCCTCCGGGATCGGTGTACGTACGCTGATTTTCCTTGATGCCCTGCAAAGCGCGGGTTACCTCGGTCTGCGTGTTTTTACTGCCGATGACCGACTTGTTCGACTCCAGCGACGTCGTTACCACCAGTCCGTTGGCGTCAATGACCTGAATTTCCGCCTGCATGCTGGCAAACAAGCTGTTGACGACCTGGTTCAGGTCCGCATACGTCCGCTTGGGCTCGCGTTCATTGCCGCTGCCCTTGGCCGCGTCCTGGGTCTGATTTTCATTCAGATACGTCTCCGCATACTGCGCCAGGAGCCGCGCCTGACGGTTCATATTGTCGATAAAGTCCTTCGTCAGCGACGTTTCCAGCGTCTGGATAAAATACGCCGCAATCAGCTGCATCGCGATCATAATCATCAGCAGGTAAATAATAATCAGCTTGGCCTGGATCGACTGGAAAAACCGGATGCCCTTCATCGTTCGCAGCACCTTCCGTTCACCTTAATACCCGCCTGCGCCATTTTTCGTATTCCGCATCATGTAGCCAAGCCCCCGACGGGTAATGATATATTCAGGGCGGCTCGGATCGTCCTCCAGCTTCTCGCGCAGTCGGCGGATCGTCACATCAACCGTGCGCACGTCGCCGAAATATTCGAAGCCCCACACCGCCTGCAGCAAATGCTCGCGGGTCATCACCTTGCCGCTGTTGCGAGCCAAATACTGCACCAGCTCGAACTCCCGATGCGTCAGGTCCAGAGGCGCACCGTCCTTGTAGACCACATACATATCCGTATCAATAAATAACGTCTGTACACGCAAGCCCGGTCTGGCCGGCTCCTCGGCTGCTGCAGCTCCGTTTCCGGCAGGCGCCGCAGATTTCTGCTGTCTGCGCAAATGCGCCTTTACCCGGGCCAGCAGCTCGCGAGTGCCAAACGGCTTGGTTACATAATCATCCGCTCCCAGCTCCAGTCCGAGCACCTTGTCGATCTCGTTGTCCTTGGCTGTCAGCATAATAATCGGCGTGTTCAGCTTGGCTCGCACGTCCCGGCAGACGTCCATCCCGTCCTTGACCGGAAGCATCAGATCCAGCAAGATCAGATCGGGGTTTTCGGAATAAGCCAGCTCAACCGCCGTCCCGCCGTCATAAGCGAGAATAACCTCATGCCCCTCTTTTTCCAAATTAAACTTTAAAATATCAGCAATCGGCTGCTCGTCGTCTACGACTAAAATTTTTGCCATCGTACTGTTCACCCGCCTGTCCAGCTCTCCTGCGAAAGCCTATTCATTCTATTAAGTGTACCATATCCGTATACAAAAAGAGACATGGAACCGCCGCATTTCCTGCGACTTCCATGCCCCCGTTTTTTGTCTGCTTCTCGTTTAAACATGCTGCTTACCGGTTAAGAAATTTGAGAGGGTTCTGCGGCGTATCGTTCGTCCGCACCTCGAAATGCAGATGCACGCCGGTCGAATCGCCTGTGCTGCCCATAATCCCGATTTTCTCGCCCTTCTCTACAATGGAGCCCTTCGACGTCGTAATTTTGCTCATATGCGCATACATCGTCGTATATCCGTTCAGATGATCAAGAATCACATAATTGCCGTAATCACTTTTGTAACCCGCGTCAATCACTTTTCCGTTATCGGCGGCCATAATATTTTTATTGCCTGTAATGTCGATTCCTTTATGGAAGGCGCCCCAGCGGGTGCCGAATGTGCTTGAGATACTGGCCGACAATACCGGCCATGCAAACTTGCCTGTGCCTTCGCCCTTGATGACCTTCGTACCGCGCTTCACGACGGCCTTCACCGGCTGCATCACGATATTTTCGCTCAGTACCGTTTCCTCCTCCAGCATGCCGTTGACCTTGGTCAGCTGGAAGGTAACGGTTTTCAACCCGTTTTTGCCTGTAGTAATCGTTTGGTTCTCGCCAAGCCGCATGTTGTCGTCCTTGACATATTCCGTTTCGAATTGAAGCTCCTGGTTTTCTACCACCTTCTCGACGGTCCGCACCGCCAGCGTCGGCTGGAGCACAGTCAGATCGAGCTGTTGGCCGACCTTGATCATATCATTTTGTACAGAAGGATTATTCTGGTAAATAACCTGCTTTGGAATATCGAGCTTTTTGGCGATGCAGGAGACGCAATCTCCTTCTTCCACCGTATATTTCGTCGGCGTCACGTTGCCGGTTTCCAGCTTCGTCAGCAACGCATCAGGCGAGACGAGGTCTTCCTCCTGAATTCGGATTTCCTTCGTCGCTACCTGCTGGACGAAATCCGCCTTCACCAGCTCCGTAGATACCGGTACATCCTTGGCCGCGGCCGATAAAATGCCGACCTTGCCGGATTCCTTCTTCTTGGACAAGGAAGCAACGGCATTCGCCTTCAGCTGCTCCAGCATTTGCTGGACCTCGGATTCATTTTTCAGCACGCCCATCGACTTGCCGTCAACAAGCAGCTCCATGCCGACCGGATAAGAGCTGAAAAATCCGCCCAAACGGCTTAACAACGCCTCATCGTCAAGCTGTTCATTGAAAGCCTTTTCATGCTTCAATTCGATCCTGGGCTCCACCACGACAACTTTAACATCCGATGCCGCTGCAGATAGCTCTGTACGCTTATCCTGCTTGAGCTGCTCCACCTTGGATGGATCAGCAATGCTTCCAATCGCTTCGCCATTAACAAATACCTGGTAATAATCAACCATGCTCGCCTGTACATAATGGTGACCGCTCCACACTACAGCAATCATCAAGCCAAAAGCTGCCGCGGATTTGCCGAATAACCATTTATGTTGACGCAGACGCTCTGCGATCGTAGCGCTGCCGTGTTCATTCGTTTTATGATGGGATACGGTTTCGGAGCCTTCAGCCGCCACGTTGGACTGATCACCCGGCCCTGCAGCGCGAAGCTTGTCCATCAAGCTTCTGAACCGATCCTTTCCTTTGTTGAATATAGTCATGTTTTTCTCCTTTTAAGCCGTTTTTTGCCGCATTCCTTCTGTCGACACTTGCCATCAGCCTGCTGACGCCGCTTGCGGACGTCGCGCCTGGCCTGGGAACGCGTCCGAAACGCCGATCCCCGGTATCTGCACGCAGCACGTTATGCTGCAACCTGCGGCTGAAAAACGACCGGCACAATGGCTGCAACTGGGTGTGCTTGCGATCTGCACATAAAAACACCTAAAATTCGGAACAATACCCATGAAGCTGAATTCTAAAGTTGACTTAATAAATTTAACACATCGTCTCTACCCATTTCAACAAAATTGTATATTATACCACAGAATGAGCTAAAAACATGGCGGGAGCGTGAAGGGAAGCAATGGAAACTTTAACGGCTTATTTTGAAAATGAACTCGATCTGGAGCATGCCGCCCATGAGCTGCGGGAGCAAGGCGTTGTCGATTTACTGGCTGGAGGTGCAGACGAAGCGCCGGAAGGCAGCCTGACTGCCGGGTGGCAGCCGACGCATGGGGCAAGCGGAGAAAGCGGCTCCGCCGACGCCGCGCGCTGCTTGCAGATTGTCGTCGAATCGTCGCGGCTCCGTCAGGCGCAGGACACCATCGCCCGGTACGGCGGCTATCAGCAGGGGTAGCGTTAAGCGGGGGCCTCCATTAGCGGGAGTGGCGGAGCGGCGATTCGCGGCGCTAACGGAGCTGTGGCGGCATGCCAGAGGGTCGTGGCGCTAACGGAGCGGCGGCGTGACAGCCCCGCCTTGGCTGTACAAGCCCGACCTGGCTCACCGCGCCAGCGGGCTCCAGCTTCGGCCGTATCGCAATGCCGCTGCACCGCTACACGAACAAACGCCCTGAGGCGCAAGACTTGCGCTTCAGGGCGTTCCTATGATCGCGAGCAAGTCGCGGTATTCCTCCGGCTTCAGATGCTGCTGCAGAATCGCTTCCGCTTCCTTCATTTCAGCCGCCGTCAATCCGTCTTCCATCAGTTGGGAGAGCGTCTGCATATCGGCCTGCGGCACACGCGACACCAGCATCGCGAAAATTTTCCCCTTCGCCTGCTCGGAAAGCTGCTCCTTTTTCTTCGTAAACTGCTCACCCGACACGACCACCCGCCGCTCCTCATCCGTCGGCCTTGCTGTGCCTGCCGAGCCGGTTGACTCTGTTGGGCCCGAGGATTGGCGGCTCCATACGGCAACAGCATCCTCCGGCACCCGATACGGATCGGAATTCCCGGCGCTTGGCGTAGAGGATGTCCCCCTGTCCCGGCTTGCCCCCGCACCGCTAGACGGAACCGTGCCGTTTGCGGCCAGCGCCTGCTCCTTGTCCGCAGCAGCCCCTTCCTGCATTGTGCTGCTGGAGCTGCCGTTCAGCGAGGCTCCACCGGAGCCAGCCGCATCGCCTGAACCAGTCACACGTGTCACACCGTCCGCGCTATTCACACGCCCGGCTCCGGCTACACGCGACGCCTGATCCGCCGGGTCAGCAGACTTCATACCCGCGCCAAAGCCGCCGGCGAAGCGGTTCAGAAACGGCGCCCACTCGATCCGCGCCGACGCCGGCCGCTCAATATGCAGCTGCTCCAGCAGCAGATCCACGTATGTATTTACCGTTACAAATGTAATTGCGACGCAGCAGCTTGCGGTAACCGCCGCGCTGACCGCGAGCTTGACCAGCCATTTCAATCCCCTCACGCCGTTATTCGCCCCTTCCTGCCGACCTGCAAGTCTATTCCCCTCTAGTATTGACCTGTTTCTGGGAAATCAACCGATTGCCGGACAAGAAAAAAAGGAGCAGCGCCCGCAGGCCCGCTCCTCTTGCATCAAGACAATGCCCTGACACTTGGGACATCATCCGCATAACAGCCATATATGTTTAATAGATCGGCTTCACGATGTTCGTCTGCTCACGGTTCCGTCCGACCGAGAAAATCGCGATTGGAATACCTGTCAGTTCCGATACGCGCTCGATATAACGGCGTGCGTTCACCGGAAGCTCCTCCAGACTGCGTACGCCTGTCAGGTCCTCGCTCCAGCCTGGAAGCTCCTCATATACCGCTTCGCACTCCGCCAGCATCTTCAGACTGGCCGGGTAATGCTCGATCGTTTCGCCGCGGTATTTGTACGACGTACAGATTTTCACCGTCTCCAGACCAGCCAACACGTCCAGAGAGTTCAGCGACAAGCCCGTAATACCGCTCACCCGGCGCGCATGGCGAACCACAACGCTGTCGAACCAGCCAACACGGCGCGGACGGCCGGTTACCGTTCCGTACTCATGACCGCGCTCACGAATCCAGTCGCCAATCTCATTGATCTGCTCCGTTGGGAACGGACCATCGCCGACACGGGTCGTGTACGACTTCGCAACGCCGATAATTTGATGAATTTTCGTTGGTCCAACGCCTGAACCGATACATACGCCGCCAGCGGACGGATTCGAGGACGTTACGAACGGATAGGTGCCTTGGTCGATATCCAGCATAACGCCTTGTGCGCCTTCGAACAGCACCTTTTTACCTTCGTCGATCAGATCGTTCAGCACAACCGACGTATCCGTGACGTACGGACGGATTTGCTCCGCATAACCGAGGTATTCGGCAATGATCGCTTCCGCATCCAGCCCCTTGGAGGCATACACTTGCTCGATCAGCACGTTTTTCTCCGCCACCAGCTGGCGTACCTTACCTGCGAACTCTTCCGCATCCATAAGGTCGGCAATCCGGATTCCGTTGCGCGCCGCTTTGTCCATATAACAAGGGCCGATCCCTTTGCGAGTCGTACCGATCTTGTTGTCGCCCTTGCGATCTTCCTCAAGTCCGTCCAGCACCAGGTGGTACGGCATGATTACATGCGCCCGGTCGCTAATTTTCAGGTTATCGGTCTTGAAGCCGTTGTCATGAATATATTGAATTTCTTCGAGCAAGGCGCCCGGATTAATAACCATACCGTTGCCGATGACACAAATCTTGTCCTGATTGAAAATACCTGACGGAATCATCGTCAGCTTATATTTTTTGTCGTCGATGAGAATCGTATGCCCTGCATTGTTACCGCCTTGATAACGTGCTACCACATCTGCGGACTCCGCCAGGAAATCGGTAATCTTCCCTTTCCCTTCGTCTCCCCATTGGGTTCCGACAACTACTACCGTTGACATTTTGCACTACCCCCGCGAGGTGGAAACCACCCATGATCTGCCTTATAGGCGCATGACACCATGAATAGTTTAGCAGTCACCCGTGGCAAAGTCAATAAAAACGAACAATTATAAAGCATGCTTCTACAATGTTCGGAAAATGTTCCAAAAGCTGCGTCCACAAACGGCCACGCGCTCCGGCAGGCAGCCAACCGGCACGCTTCATACTCAAAATTACCCCTATTGACGCGATTTCCCAAGATATCGGCTGCCTTCCGCCGCGTCTACTCGGGCCGTACGGGAATGATAGCCTCCAGACCCGGTATGCGGTCAGACAGCTCCTGCTGCCGGGTAACAAGCGTCAGCGGCTCGTCTGGAGCAAATGCCGGAAACTCGCGCACCCACTTGTACGCATACGGATCAACAACCCTCGTCCGCCCGTCCAGCAGCAGATGCTTTCGCCCGGCTGCGTCCTCCAGCCATAGCGAGGTACCTTGCAGATGCGGGGAATCGCCCTCGGCCCGGTAATGGATCAGCGTCTTGTCCGACAATCGCTCCACCTGCGTCACCAGCAGTCGTCCCGCCGCCCCCTGGGATAAAATCAAGGGCTGCTCAGCGGTAGGCAGACGATCCAGCGGGACACGCGTTTCCTGCGGCTGCGGCCGCTCCTCCTTGACCTGATGAGCATCTACGTAAGCGCGAATCGTCACGTACTTGGGAATACGCGCCGCCGGACCGAACTGCTGCGTCCACGACGAATACTCAACCTCCCCCTTCCGCTCGCCGCGACCCGAGCCGCCCCGCGGCTCCAGCATCACGCCCTGGTCGTCGAGCATATCGAATTGAAGCAGCTGGGGCGTGTCCGCAGAAACCAATGGCCGGCTGTATTCGACGCTTAGCTCCGTAGAGCCTGGCGTAAAGCTAATCCGCTTGACCGTTACTGTAATCGCATCGGCCTGCCGGACCGTCATCGGCATCACGACATAGTTGTTCGCGGCCATTTTGCGCACCGGAAATTCAAATGCCCACAAGCCGTCCACCTCGCCGATCCGGGACGCCTTGAGCCCTAACGTAAATCGCTCCGGCAGCTGCTCGTCCGGGATGAGCGTCAGCACGCCCGCATACGTATGTGCGTCGATATAGCTTCCGCTGGAGCTCCACGCGCCTGCATAATGCTTCCCATCCACCTCAGCCTCCAGCCCCGGCCCCATCAGCTCCCCGATACCGGCAGCCGCTTCCTGCACATAGCCGATCGACAGCCGGACTCCATCGTACATGACCTCAGTCACTTGTAAAGTAATGCCCTGATCGGAAGCAAGCTGGTTCACCTCCGACACCATCCCTCGCTCATCCGCTGCCCGCAAGCCGAAGTCTCCGGCGAACTGAAACACGGATGACATCAGCGGTACTTGCCGTAAAGCGGCGGCCATCCCCGGCGAAACAAAGCTTGAGCCGACAATCGTCAGCCCCAGCAGTACGGCGGCTCCTGCCGCCCCCAGCCCTGCTCTCGGCCAGCGGCTGCGCGGCTTGCGGGCGGGCAGGGAGGATAACGTCCGATCCATACGCTCGCGGACCACGGACGGAATCGCCTGAGCCGTCTCCTGCCCGGCCTGGCGAAGCAACTGCTCCCACCTCGGACCGGCTTGCTCATGCTTCATAGCTCATCATCCTTTCTCCTTCAGGGGGCTCCAGCCATTCAGCCAGCAGCAGACGCGCCCGGTGCAGACGGGACTTGACCGTTCCCCCCGGTATGCCCAGCACCTCCGAGATCTCCTTGATCGGCATATCCTCGAAATAATGCAGCGTAACGACAATCCGCAGCGCGTCATCCAGCCTGTCGACGACCGTCCGCAGGTCGATATGGTCATATTCGCTTGCCGCCCCGGCCCTTCCCGCGTCTGCCGCATAGCCTTCTATCAGCGCCGAAGCGGGCGCCAGCCGCTTGCGACGACGCAAAATCAGGTTGCACTCATTGATCAAAATACGGTACAGCCACGTCTTGAAGTACCGCGGCTCCTTCAGGGCAGGCAGCCCATGGTACGCCTTCAAAATCGTCTCCTGAAGCGCGTCAGCGCAATCCTCGTCCTGTCCGACCATCGAGCGCGCCACCCGGTACAGCCCATGCTCCAGCTGATGAATCAGGCGGGTAAATGCCTCGCGGTCTCCTTGCCGGGCAAGTCTGACCTCCTCCTCCAGTTTCAACGGCCTGGCCTCCTATCATGTAACTTGCTATGGATTAGATGTGCTGACGCCGCTCAAGGTTCACCGCACAGCAAAAAACAGCCTCAAACTCAAGGGGAGCTTGAAAAGCTGCGCCGTGTTAAAATCTTGGCTGCGAACGCAGCCCCGATTTAATTCGTTGCATGTTCGCACACGTAGCTATACCTTCTCAATGGCCCGACTTGGGTTCAAAGCTGTTTCTAACTGGGGTTCTGCTAGCTCGCCGGCTCCTGATGAGTCCGGTCGAGCCCGACGAATTTATTGAAGTTTTTCAGAAAGGCCAGCTCAACCGTGCCGACCGGCCCGTTCCGCTGCTTGGCGATAATAATTTCGATAATGTTTTTCTTCTCGGATTCCTTGTCATAATAATCGTCCCGGTACAAAAACGCCACGATATCAGCATCCTGCTCAATCGAACCGGATTCCCGCAGGTCGGACATCATCGGTCGCTTGTCCTGCCGCTGCTCAACCCCCCGGCTAAGCTGGGACAGCGCGATCACCGGCACGTCCAGCTCACGGGCGATCTGCTTGAGCGTACGGGAAATTTCCGAAACCTCCTGCTGCCGGTTATCCCCCTTGCCGCGTCCATGGATCAGCTGCAAGTAGTCGATCAGGATCATGCCGAGCCCTTTCTCCTTCTTGAGCCTGCGGCATTTGGCGCGAATGTCCGCAACCGTTACGGACGGCGAGTCATCAATATAAATATTCGCCTCGGACAACGAGCCGATCGCCATCGTCAGCTTCTCCCAGTCATCCGGCTCCAGAAATCCGGTCCGCATCCGGCCCGCATCGACATTCGCCTCCGCACAGATCATCCGCTGCACAAGCTGGGCCGCACCCATCTCCAGAGAGAAGATGGCGACCGTTTCCTTCTCGCGCACCCCGATATTTTGGGCGACATTCAGCGCAAATGCCGTCTTGCCGACCGAAGGCCGGGCCGCCACAATAATCAGGTCGGAGCGCTGAAAGCCGGAGGTCATCTTGTCAAGGTCGGAGAAGCCGGACTTGATCCCCGTCATGCTTCCCTTCTGGGTAAACAGCATCTCGACCTTCTCAAATACTTCCATCAGCACGTCGCGGATCGCAATAAAGCCGGAGCCGGCTCGCGCCTGGGAAATTTCCATAATCCGTGCCTCGGCGTCGCTGAGCAGCGTGCCGACTTCATCCTCACCCGCATAGCCGTTCGAGACGATCTGGGTCGCCGTGCGGATCAGCCGCCGGAGCATAGATTTCTCCTCGACGATTTGCGCGTAGTAATCGACGTTCGCTGCTGTCGGCACCGCATTGGCCAACTGGGACAAATACGAGATGCCGCCGACCTCCTCCAGCTGCTGCTTGTCCTGCAGCCGAGCGGTCAGCGTAATCAGATCGACCGGCTCGTTGGCTTCGGCAATTTCGATCATCGCTTCGAAAATAAATTTATGCGCCCCGCGATAAAAGTCCTCGTCGGTGATCCGCTCCATCGCGGTGATCAACGCATCTCCGTCCAGCAAAATAGCGCCGAGCACGGCCTGCTCGGCTTCCAAATTTTGCGGCGGCACGCGATCCATAAACAAATTGTCGTTCATTGCTGTTTGTTCCCCCGCTTTCTTGCTCGAGCAGCCTGCGGTCGTCGGTGAGGGCAATGAGGACGGATACAGGCTGCTATTATTCCACGTCCGTCCCCTTAACGACAAAGAACCGGCACATCCGCACCGGCTCCCGTCCCTCATCTCTACACGTTCTGTTGCTGCAAACCGTCTCCGCCGCCGTCGCCCGCATGTACGAGCGGACCAGAGGGGACGAAGCCCGCAGAAGCTGCCTATTCCTCCGACACCTGTACCTTCAGCTTGGCCGTTACTTCAGGGTGCAGCTTCACCACAACTTCCGTCACGCCCAGCGTACGGATCGCGTCGTCCATGACAATTTTACGTTTGTCTACCTTGATCCCGAGCTTCTCCAGTCCTTCGGCTACCTGCTTGTTCGAAACCGCGCCGAACAGGCGGCCGTCCGTGCCGGACTTCGCTTTCAACTGCACCGTCAGCTCTGAAATTTTGCGGCCAAGCTCCTCGGCAGCAGCCTTTTCCTCCGCCTTTTTGCGATCCTCGGCTTTTTTCTGTTGATCCAGCATTTTGACCGCCGAGTCGTTAGCTGGTAAAGCCAGCTTTTGCTTAAACAAAAAATTTGTTGCGTAGCCCTCAGATACTTCCTTGATGTCGCCCTTCTTGCCTTGACCTTTAACATCCTTTAACAAAATAACCTTCATTCGAAAAGCCCCTCCTCAGCATGAATCTGATTTAATAGTTGCTTCAGGCGCTGTGTAGCTTCCGCTACCGTCCCTTCCAGCTGCGTAGCCGCATTGGTCAAATGACCGCCGCCGCCCATCCGTTCCATCACGACCTGCACATTCATCTGCCCCAGCGAACGTGCGCTGATCCCGATCAGCCCGTCCGTCCGTTCGCTAATCACGAAGGAAGCCATGACTCCTGTCATCGTTAACAACGTATCAGCAACCTGCGCAATATTCAACTGAGAATATTTACAGCCCGGCTCGGATACGGCAAGTGCAATATGATCGAAGATGATAACGGCATTTTTGATAATTTCGGATTTCTTGATGTACTGATCCAGATCCTCCTTCAACAACCGCTGGATCAGCGAGGAGTCGGCCCCGTTGCGCCGCAAATACGATGCCGCTTCGAACGTCCGTGCGCCGGTCCGCAGACTGAAGCTGCGGGTATCGACCACGATGCCGGCCAGCAGCGTTGTAGCCTCCAGCACGCCCATCGTCATGCGGTCATTGAAATAAGGCAGCAGCTCGGTGACCAGCTCACAGGTGGAGGACGCATACGGCTCCATGTACACCAGCGTCGCGTCGTGGATAAAGTCCTCGCTGCGGCGGTGGTGATCAATCACCACTCTGCGCTGGGTCAGCTGCAGCAGCCGCGGCTCGCTGGTCATCGGCGCCCGATGCGTGTCTACGACGACTACGAGCGAACGCGATGTCGTAATCTGCAGCGCCTGCTCCGGCGTAATAAACCACCGGTTCAGCCGCTCGTCCTCATGGATCGCTTCCATCAGCTTCTGGATCGCCGGATTGATGCCCTCAATCACGATGTAGCCTTCCTTATTGCTTACATGCGTCATCTTGAGCACGCCGATCGCGGCCCCGATCGAATCCATGTCCGGCAGCTTGTGGCCCATGATCAGCACATTGTCGCTGTCGCGAATCAGGTCGCGCAGCGCGTGAGAGATCACCCGCGCCCGGACACGCGTCCGCTTCTCAATCGCATTGGACCGTCCGCCGTAGAAGGACAGCCGCTCGCCAACCTTGACTGCCGCTTGATCGCCGCCGCGGCCGAGCGCCATGTCCAGGCTTGTCTGCGCCCAGTGGCCCAGCAGCGGCAGCTCTGACGTTCCCGACGCAATCCCGATGCTGAGCGTCATCGGCAGCTTGTTTTCAATCGTAATATCGCGAACCTCATCGAGGATTTCAAACCGTGACTGCTCCAGCAGCTTCAAGCTTTTATGATTCATCACAAGAAAATAACGGTCCGACGCCGTTCTCCGCAAGTAAAGCTCATACTTCTGCGCCCATTCCGTAATTTCCCCGGTCACCTTGGCCATCATAATGCTGCGGGTCTGGTCATCCAGCCCCTGCGTCGCCTCATCCAGATTATCCATCATCACGATGCCCATCGCAATCTGGTCTTCAATCGCTTGCGTCTGCAGCGTCCGCAGCAGCGTCATGTCCGAAATATAAAGCAGCCGCTCCTCAGGCTTGAGTTGAATCTCATAAATATGCCCGTTCTGCGTAACCTCGATCCGGAGCTCTTTTTCCTTGCGTCCTTTGAGGCCGGGAAATTGCTCCAGCAGCGATTCGCCGATCAGCGTATCCTTGCCGAACATCCGGGCGACGAACGGGTTATGCCATTCGATGTCCTTGTCCTCGTTATATAACACAATTCCAAGCGGCAGGTCATGCAAGGCATCGCTGCCAGCCTTTTTTACCCGAAGCGAAAGCGTGTTGACATAGTCCGTCGCATGCTGGCGAAAGGCTTGCTCGGCCCGAATCATCAGCAAGACGAGTACCGCAGTTAAGATCAGGGCGACAACCCCGAGCCGCCATTCGAATAACGACAAGGAGAAGATCAACACGAACAGCAGGCCAAACAGCCAATACAGAGGCAAGCCGCTCCATCGCTTCAACAAGAACTTCGGCATTTCATTCGCTCCAATCTTGCAGAATCGCGCAGGTTCCGATTCATAAATCGTTTAGCCCTTGGGCTTGATCCGGTCCCGAACGGGAAATGCCACATCAAACACTCCGACCAGACTCAACAGGAAAAAGGCCGGCGGAAACACACACAGCAGCACAATGCCCAAAATCGGCAGCGTCTTGTTCCAGCGCTTGACATGTGCCAGGAAGAACAGGAAAGAAATCGCTTGAATGGCGAAGACCGTGCTAAGCAGCGGCATCAGGTTCAGCACCAGCGTAAACATCGTTGACTTCGTATCCTTGGCAAACATTTCCAGCACCAGCGTGATGACATAAATCCAGATGAACGACTTGGGCAGCATCCAATCCTTGACCGCCCGGAAGCCCGGAATCGCTTCGCCCGCCCGTACGAGGAAGCGTCTGGCCAGCACATGGGAAATGACCGTGTACACGATGGAAAATACGATCATATACAGCGGCAGCATCTGAACGGACAGCTGTACCAGCGTATCCACATCAATGCCGACCAAATTGCGCATTTGCGGTGAATACAGATTAAACGACTCCTGCATAAGCGCCTTGAATTTGCCGATCGGATTCAAGCCGAACAGCTGAGCGACAACGAGACTGACCAGCAGCTCTCCGAGCAGCGTAACCGCTCCGGCCGTCAGCACGTTGCGGGCAGGCGCCCGCTTCTTATACAGGTTGCCCATCTGGAACACCGGGGGCAGCATAAATAAGGATACGGCCACCAGCAGCGCGCCGACCCAACCGGCCAGCACAACAGACACCAGCACATATACGATGGCCAGACAGGCCAGATAATGAATGAAGAACGCCTTGGTCCCCAGCCGCACATACATCACCAGCACCGGCACCCACAAGAAAAATAAGGTGACCAGCAGCACCGGCGGCACGAACAGCGATAATAACGTTACCATGTACACGATGCTCCAGACGAGCATTCGCGGCTTCTGCGTTTCCTGCAAACCCTTCACCTCTTACGCAAGTGATCTTCTAAGGCAGATATATCTCCGTACCATTCCTCAAGCTGATGACCTTCCTCGCGATGCTTCTTCAGCTTCTCCAGCACCGCCGCATCCAGACTGCGCAGCGAAATGCCGAGCCGTCTGCCGAGCATGTAGCAGCAGGCGACCATACTCGCCAAAGCATCGAGCATCTTCGCGTGGCTGCCTTCCCAGATGCCTTTGAGCAAATGCGACAGGTGGTCAACGATTTCCGTTTTCAACCACTCAATAATTTTGGCCCGCTTGGCCAAGTCAACATCCTTATCCATGAATGACAAGCCGCTTCTCCCCTTATCCCGGGACATGAACTGCTGCGGTTACCTCTCGATGCTGACCCTTAGTATATCATATTTTCTAGAGCTTTTGTTCGGGCTGCCATAGCTTGAAGCAATAATCAATGATGTCACTGCGCCGGATAATGCCGATAAACACCTCTTGATCGTCGACGACGGGCACATAATTCTGCCGGGTGGCGAGCGTGATCAAGTCCTGCATCTGTTGGTCGATCCGCACCGGATGGACGGTCATATGCTGCGCTACGTCCTTTAGCTGAACTCTGTGCGCATGCTCGAAGCCGATCTCGGGAGAACGCTTGAGCTTCCAGAGCAGATCGCCTTCCGTCAACGTCCCGGCATATCGGCCGAATTCATCAACCAACGGAACGGCTGAATACCGGTGATACTCCATCCGCTCCAGCGCCTGGCGAATCGTGGATTGCGGAGATAAATAAACAACCTGATCTTTCGGTACGAGGAAAAATGCAATATTCAAGGGGCTCCCAACCTTTCTCTAGATCGCCAATCAGCCGAAGCTACCTGCCCCTTCATCATATCATGTTCCTGACCGGATTGAAAAAGAAACGCGAGTGTCCGAGGACATACAGGGTATAAGCAAATTGAACTGTGACCCAAAGAGTCACTTTTTTCAAAGTGTCCTTCTTATGGATCACAGTTCAACTGGCGGACGTTCACTGTGAGCTACTTTCTCCGCGATATAAAAATCACAGCTACCGGTCTGCAGCCTGCTTGATGCTGTACCCGATAAAATGCCTTATCAGCCCTTTTCTTTAATACGGCTTCTTTCATGAGCTGGTAACCATCCTCGGAAACAGGCTGCTGCTTGTATAAATATTTTCAGGGCGAAACAAGCCGTGGGACTTCATCCAGTCCGTATAAGCCAGTTCCCTCTCATCCTTGACTCGTTTATCATTGTTAAAATATCACTTAATCCTTCATGCCAACATGAACGGATCAATCGACCAGCCTCACTTTCAATATGACAGATTTACTGTTGTTTGACAATATGCCCGGCCCGTCTTGCTTAACCCTGGCGGCGGCAACCTACTCCTTCACAGCTGTTCCGAGCATCCCGGAAATAAAATGCCGCTGCAGCAGCAAGAAAAAAATGACGATAGGCCCTGTTGCTATAGTGACCCCTGCCATAACTTGACCATAGTCAATCCGGGATAATCCGAATAGACTCGACAATGCGATTGGCAGCGTGTACATCTCCTTCGTATTCATGACGATGAGCGGCCACAAAAAACTGTTCCATTGGTACATAAACAAGAAGATAGCTGTTGCCGCCAGAGCAGATTTCATCGAAGGCAAAATGATTTTGGTAAACAATCCCCACTCGCTAATCCCGTCAATGCGACCGGCCTCCATTAATGCGTCGGGAACTGCAATCATATTCTGCCTCATTAGAAATATAGCAAATGGATACGCCAGATTAGGCAAAATAAGCGCCTGATACGTATTTAACCAGCCCCAGGCTGCCATCATTTTAAATAATGGAATAATCAGTGCATGGGTAGGTACCATCATGGATATTAAAAAGATACCGAAAATCAAGTCACGCCCTTTAAATTTGAACTTGGCAAACGCATACCCCGCCATCGAACAAATGATCAGGCTAAGTGCGGTGTAAATAACCACCACAATGATCGAATTCGTCACAACTTGGCCGATACCAATGGCGCTGTTCAGATTTTTGATATTCTGAATAAACAGATTGCCAGGCCACAGTAACGGAGGTTTGGAAAATATTTTACCGCTAGGGTTAGTCGCACCGATTACCGCCCAATAAAACGGGAATAAAGAAACGAACGCTCCCAGGATGAGCAATATATATTTCGGAAAGGAACTAAAGCTGCTCTGTCTCATTATTCATCCCCCGTTAACTTAAATTGTGCGTATGAAATGATTCCAATCAGCACCACAATTACATAGGCCAACGTAGAGGCATAACCAAAGTCAAAGAAACGGAAGCCTGTTTGGTACAAATACATGCCCACCGTCAACGTAGCGTCGCTCGGTCCGCCTTTTGTCAGCGTGTAAGGCTCGTCAAACAACTGTAAAGTTCCGATCGTAGACAGAATGGCCGTAAACAGCAGCACTGGCTTCAACTGCGGAATCGTAATGCTGAAAAACTGCTTCAACTTTCCTGCACCGTCCAAATCAGCCGCTTCGTATAAGGAGTCGGAAATATTTTGCATCGCAGCCAAATGAATGATCATATTATACCCCGTCCAACGCCAGGTCATGACGAGAATCAATGCGACTTTAGCCCAAATCGGATTGGACAGCCAAGGTATGGGAGCCATTCCAAGCTCGCTTAGAGCCTGGTTCACAATCCCATCCCCCATGAGCATAATGGAGAAAATAATGGAGCAAGCGACAAGCGAAGTAACTGCCGGCATAAAGTACGAAACACGAAAAAAACCTTTCCAATGCTTTAAAGAATTCATAACCGAAGCAAGCAGCATGGAGAGAAACAGCATGATGGGAACCTGAATGATCAAGATAATGAAGGTGTTGCCAAGCGATTTCCAAAATATATTATCGCTAAACAAGCGCTTGTAATTTTCTACTCCGGCATAAACCATGACCCCTCCCTCGCTCTTCTGGAAGCTGAGAAGAAAGGAATACAGGATCGGATAAGCCATGAACACCGCAAACAAGACGACGGCTGGCAGCAGAAACAGATAGGGCACATAAGATTTTTTTTGCACTTTAGTACCTCCTGCATGAATACTGAATGTTTAAGCCAAGTAAGAAGAAGAGATTCAGGAAATCCTGAATCTCTTCCACGATGTCCCTCATTTAGTGAGCAGCAACCTCACGCTTGGCGCGATCCTTCAATCTGTTAGCAGCTTCCGTCAAAGCGTCCAAAGGCTTTTTGCCATTGAATACATCGGCTTGCGCTTTTATCCCCTCATCATTCCCGATGGAGTAGTCTTTGGTGTAATACGGTGTTGGGATTTTGGACATCTCATCGGTGAAAAGCTTCCAGATCGTTTGATTGGAGAAGAATTCATCCGGTTTTTGGAAAACCTCTTTGCTATACACGCTGGACAGAGACGGGAATAGGCCGTATTTCTCCATAGCTATTAGCTGCACATCCGGGTTAGTGGAGAAATAATCCATAAACTTATAGGCCTCATCCGTCTGTTTGGAGTTCGCTGTCACGTACCAGCTGCTTCCTCCCAGGTTCGCCGCACGGTTGCCGCCTTTTTCGAAGGCAGGAATTGGGAACACGCCCCATTTGCCCTTGGCATCCTTGGCTTGATCCAAAATGGTGCCGTAATACCAAGCGCCGAATGGAATGGTAGCAATCGAGCCATTCACCGTAGCCGAAACTGTGCCGTCCCAACCGTTCACATCCTTAATGAGGTCTGCATCGTTCAGCTTTTTCTGCATGTCCATGGCTTGGACGACTTTCGGATTTTTCAGATCGATTTTCCCATCCTTGTCGTAATAGAAAACGCCCAATTGGTTCTGCATAATACGGAAGGTAGCGTCATCCTTAAATTTATCGATCGGCAGCATCGAAGCGCCCGTCTTTTCCTTAATCGTTTTGCCTGCAGCCAGATAATCATCCCAGGTTTCAATCTTGGAAGCATCTACACCGGCCTTCTGGAAAAGATCTGTCCGATAAAACATTGCCGCAGGACCTGCATCAAATGGAAAACCATAAATTTTACCTGCGTTGGACACGAGATCTTGCTTGAATTTAGGGAATTGGGTTATTTTTTTATCATATCCCTTTGAATTCAATTCCATGAAGCCTTTGGGAAATGCACTCAGATAACCTTGGATACGGTCATCTTCAACAAGCACAATGTCAGGCAAACCTGCTCCACCGGCTGCAAGACCTGTTGAGAGCTTATCGTACACATCCAGGCGGCCGATATCCTCGATTTTTATATCTACATTCGGATTCGTTTTCTGGTAACTGGTCATCGCTTCCTTTAGAGCGCCTACATTGACGTTCCATGCCCAAGCTGTGAGCGTAACCTTTCCTCCTTCGGCTGCACCTTGACCGCCTTTTCCTTCTTCTTTATTTCCGCCAGAACATGCCGTTAAAGCTAAAGAAACTGTCATAAATGTAATGGCCCACTTCGAAGCTGTTTTCATCTTTTTTCCCCTTTCACAAGTCTAAATCCAACATTATAACTGAATGTAAGCGGTATCTTTGTGTTTATTTAACCATCAATTTTACTTAAATAAACCTATTTTTTACTTAATGCTACACTTAACGCTTTTCCCGCACTTAATATGTCCTGATTTTTCTTACTTCATACCACTAGGTATGAGTAAAATAAGTTTGGCATACCTAACAGGCATTTTTTCACAAAAAAAAACAAGCACCCACCCCACTGAACTGTGGGATAGATGCTTGTTGATTAGGCAGTTAGCCTATTCCGTTGTGTACGGCAGCAAAGCTACTTGACGGGAGCGTTTGATCGCAATCGTCAGAGCGCGTTGGTACTTCGCGGAAGTTCCTGTGACACGACGCGGAAGAATCTTGCCGCGCTCGCTGATGAACTTCTTCAGCGTTTCGATGTCTTTATAATCAATGTGCTTGATTTTATTTACGGTGAAGTAACAAACTTTACGGCGCTTGCCGCCTTTTTTGCCACGTCCGCCGAACTTTCTTTCGCCGCGCTCGCCGCGGTCTTCAGAACGTTCTCTTTTTTCAAATGCCATTGTTCTCCATCCTTTCTACGTTAGATTCATTCCGTACCGTTCCTTAGAACGGCAGATCATCATCGGAAATGTCGATCGGTCGCCCGTCGTCCTGGAACGGATCTTGATTGTTATCGCGTCCGCCGCCGTAGCCGCCACGGTTGCCGCTGCTTCCGCTTCCGCCGCCATAATTACCGCCACCGCCGCTATTGCTGCTGCCGCCGTAATTATTGCCGCCGCCCGGTGCTCCGCCTTCTTCACGGTTGCCGCTGTTCGGAGATTCCAGAAACCGCACATTATCAGCAATGACCTCTGTCACGTAGACGCGCTTTCCTTCATTGTTGTCATAATTGCGTACCTGGATTCTGCCTTCTACAGCAGCCAAACGACCTTTGCGAAGATAATTCGCACAAGTCTCCGCCAGCTGGCGCCAAGTGACGATCGGGATAAAATCTGCTTCCCGCTGTCCGCCTTGGTTGGAGAACGGCCGATCTACCGCAAGCGTAAACTGGGTTACAGCTACACCTGCAGGCGTATAGCGCAGTTCAGGGTCGCGCGTCAGTCTGCCGATCAGAATTACACGATTCAACATCCGCATTCCCTCCCGGATTCACTGCTGGCATCGCTGCCCGCAGCCTGCTCGATTACGAGACTGATTAAGCTACGTCTTTCGTGATCAGGAAACGAATGATTTCGTCAGAAATCTTCATCACACGGTCAAGCTCAGTGATAACTTCATTATTAGCGTTGAATTGAACCAACACATAATGACCATCACGCAGCTTGTTGATCTCATACGCAAGACGGCGCTTACCCAGCACGTCGTGCTTCGTAATTTCGCCACCGTTGTTGATGATACCTTGGAACTTCTCTACCGTAGCCTGAATCGCCTCTTGCTCGAGATCAGGACGGATGATGTACATCACTTCATATTTGCGCATGTTGTCACCTCCCTTTGGACTATGGCCCCTGACCGGCTTGTACCGTCAGGAACAAGGAGCGAGAATGAATAACTGGTCAAAACTCGCACCTGAATACTATACCAGAAACGGCCCGCCGAAGCAAGCTTCATGTTCCAGTTATTAGTCTACATGGCCCGGACTGATCCAGGTCAACCTAAAGGTACATCTACGAGCAGGAGGTGACCTGTGATGGGTGAATGGAGTCAGTTCCGTCCCGGCGACAAAGCGCCAAATGACGGCGAGTATATGGAAGTGGGCGAAGCAGCCTTCCATATGGGGATCAGCGACCCCAAAATCGTGAAGCTCAAGAAAGGGGACGAGTTCCCGGAAACGAGCAATCACAACCGCAAGTGGAAACGCATGTTCCGCGGCTAGCGCCCCCTTGTCCAGCCAGCCTGCACTGAACAGAGCTATTAGCGCGTTGTGGAGCTAAGGGCTAAGGGTGCGCTCCGCCGCGCAGACGGCGAGGCGTGCCTTTGGTCCGACACAATCAGAGCGAATTGCTTGTTTGCAAATCCTCGTATTTCTTAATGAAGGAAGGAGCCGTTGCTGGAATGAACTATAAATGCACCGCTCTATTTGCCGTAATCGGCGCAGCCCTATGTCTGCTTCATTATTTCGGTCACGAATATGATCCTGTTTATTTGCTATTCTACGCTTTGAGTGTACCTGCCTGGTTTTACCCCATTTTTACCTATACCGATGTGAACCCGCTGCTGCTGTACGGACTAACGACTGCGTCCTGGGCTTTGATGGGCTATGTAGTGGACAGGTTTTCCGTTTACCGCAGCAACCGGAATGTGCAGTAAACCGCCCCAGGCGACAGTATCAATCTTGTTTTGGCCGTTACGCCCTCCGATCTCCCGATTTCCCCCGACCAGGCTCCGTTTCGGAGCTTTTTTGTTTAGCCACGAAAACAAGCGAATTATTTAGATAATTACCATAAACCTTTTTGTTAAGCGCTTACATGATGGATTATTCATTTCTTCTATGAGCTGATCATTAGGTATAATTTCATAGGTTACTTATCGTCCCCGACTTTTCTGAAAGTGGAAGGTCACCATTACAGGCTTGCTCAGGCAAGCCAGGGAGGTTTTATTGATTGTGAACAGACCTTTGTCTTCAGGCGGCTGGTTCAGCAATATCCGGCCGGACATATTATCCGGCATCACTGTGGCGCTGGCTTTAATCCCGGAAGCGATTGCATTTTCGATCATTGCCGGTGTCGATCCGATGGTCGGGCTGTACGCGTCCTTCTCGATTGCCGTTGTGATCGCCTTCGTAGGCGGGCGGCCCGGCATGATCTCGGCGGCTACCGGAGCGATGGCCCTGGTTATGGTTAATTTGGTGAAGGAGCACGGCCTGGAATATTTATTCGCTGCGACGGTGTTAGCCGGCGTCATCCAGATTATTCTTGGCCTGCTTCGGTTCGGACAGCTTGTCACCTTCGTCCCTCATTCCGTCATGACCGGATTCGTCAACGCGTTGGCCATTTTGATCTTTATGGCACAGCTCGTGCATTTCCGCGGAGAGGGCTGGATCATGTATGCGCTGGTCGGCCTGACGCTCGTCATTATTTACGGACTGCCGCGCCTTACAAAAGCAGTGCCCTCCGCCCTCGTCGCCATCATCGTCATTTCCGTGCTGACCATCACCTTCAACATTGAAGTGAAAACCGTCGGCGATATGGGCAAGCTGACCAGCGAGCTGCCGGTGTTTCATCTGCCGCAGGTGCTGCTGACCCTGGATACGTTATGGATTATTTTGCCGTATTCGATCTCGCTTGCGATGGTCGGTATTCTCGAATCGCTGCTGACGGCGACCATCGTGGATGAAATGACGGACACGACCAGCAATAAAAACCGCGAGGTGCGGGGACAAGGCATCGCGAACATCGTCACCGGATTTTTCGGTGGCATGGCCGGCTGCGCGATGATCGGGCAATCTGTCATTAACATCAAGTCTGGCGGCCGCACTCGCCTGTCCACGCTTACAGCCGGTCTGTTTCTGCTGTTTCTTATTCTTGTGCTGGGAGATGTCGTGAAGCAAATTCCGATGGCCGCGCTGGTCGGCGTGATGATGATGGTGTCGATCGGCACGTTCGACTGGGGCTCGGTGATCCGAATTAACAAAATCCCGCTGCCGGATGCGGCCGTTATGCTTGTAACGGTGACGATTGTCGTCGCGACCCATGACTTGTCTTATGGCGTTTTCGCCGGCATCGTGCTGAGTGCGCTGATCTTTGCCTGGAAAATGTCCAAGCTTCGTACCGTCGCCTCGTTACAGCCGGACGGGACGCGCGTTTACCGGATCAAAGGCCCGCTATTCTTCGGCACCGTGTCTGCGCTGCTGGCCTCGCTCGCTTATCAGGAAGACCCGGCGCACGTCATTCTGGACCTCACCGATTCGCATGTGTGGGATCATTCGGCGATTCATGCCTTGGCTAAAGCCGTGGCCAAATATGAGAGCGTCGGCAAGCAAGCTACGCTGGTCGGCCTCAATGAAGAGAGCCGCACCTTGATCGACCGCACCGGCTTAACGGTGCCGCAAGGCCATTAACCTGAGAGGCCCGCTCGGCTCAGGTCGTTATCTCAGCTCGTTATATGCAAAACGCGCCCTGCCCCCTGCTGTCGGGTAGGACGCGTTTTTTCGTTCGTGCATAGGAAAACAAGCCCTGCCGTACTTTTGCACAGCTGTTCATAACGATTCGAATAACAGCCGCCCCTTGGTTATCCACATGTTTATAACTGCTCGTACGAATCTTTACTTAGGTTTATCCCCACTCACAAACCCGCCTATTTCTGCAACCGGCTTATCCACAGATGCATGGGCTGCAGCTGAAAGCCGCAGCAAGACGCAGTACAGCAAGCTGGTTGCATGAAAACAACAAGCAAAAACCTCCTACAGTTGTAGGAGGTTGGATGTTAAAGATTATGGCGGAAAGAGTGGGATTCGAACCCACGCACGGCGCGAGCCGCCTAGCTGATTTCGAGTCAGCCCCCTTGGGCCTCTTGGGTACCTTTCCGCATTTCCAAAAGGGACAAGTAGTATATTAGCACAACTTCCCCCTATTGCGCAAGTGGGAACATACATTTCCTTATCTAAGCGTCTTCCGCTGTCTGCCCGGCTGCCGGTTCGGCCGTGGAGCGGAGCACCTTCTTCAGCTTGCTCTCGAACTTGGCCCGCGGTACCAGCACACTGTGCTTGCAGCCGACGCATTTAATCCGGATATCCATGCCCATGCGAATAATCTCCATCTCATTGGTGCCACAGGGATGGGGCTTCTTCATCTGGACAACATCCCCCAGCTCGTATTGCTTTCTCTCCATCGCTTCCGCTCCCCTTCCCTTGATCGGCGCCTATGCGTCCTGGCCTATGTGCAGCCTTGATCTGTATAGCTATATAAGCCTCATACGTGCCCTCTGTTACGTGCTGCTGCTCTGCAGCTCCTGAAGCGCCCTGCGGATTTGCTCGTTCAGCTTCCGGGTCACACGGTTCGCTGTATCCGGCCGACACTCCGCGGTCACGCGCAGCGTAACCTCCGCGCCTCCAAACGTTTGCACGCCCAAAACCTGAGGTTCCTTCACCAAATCCGGGTTGGTTTCATATCCTTTTTTAATCGTTTCTTCCAGCAGCGCTTTAACTTTGCCGATGTCCAGGTCTTTGCTGACAGGTACATCAATAACCGCCAAGGAATTATGGATCGAAAAGTTCGTCACTTGAGCAATCGTACCGTTCGGTATGATATGAATCTCTCCGGTCCAGCTCCGGATACGGGTAATGCGCAGACCGATTTCCTCGACATTGCCTTTATATGTACCAATCTGTACGACGTCTCCAACGGCAAATTGATCTTCGAAAATAATAAAAAAGCCGGTAATGACGTCCTTAACCAAGCTTTGCGCGCCGAAGCCGATCGCCAGCCCGACAACCCCCGCTCCCGCCAGCAGCGGCCCGAGATTGATATTGAACTGACCTAAAATCATCAGAATCATAATGAAATTAATAACATAGGTCAAAATATTGCCCATCAGCTTGCCGATCGTCCGGGTACGGCGGGCATCCAGCTTCAGCGGATTTCGATCCCGGGCAACAATAATCCGCTCCACGGCCCGGTGAGCGATTTTTGCAGCAACCCGCGCCCCGATATAGATCAGCACAAGCTTAATGATAATAAACAGCAGGCCGAGCCACACCTCCGGGTCAGACACATAGCTGATCAGCTGCTCCCGGAACGTAAACAGGCTTTGCTCCCAATCCTTGATCGTCTTAACTTCCGTTACGAGCGGAAGCAGAGTTGCTTGCATTCGGCTTCCCTCCTACTCAGGTTTCATCCATCGTAACATATTTTCCGTCCTTTTTGAAAAAAATCCCGCGGATTTCAACCTGCTCCTCCCGCACGATCTGCTGCACCTCATCCAGCGCCTCCTTCGGAAACTCCAGCGACAACGCGCAGCCGGCCGTAATTTCCTTAGGCGTCGGACACATATCATTTTCAATATCCGCGTATTCCAGCAGCATCTCGGCGCGCAGCGCCTGCTGGGTCGAATCGAAGGCCATTAGCAGCATACTTCCACCTCTCCCCCTACCGCTCGCCATCTTGCAACTGATCAATCTTTGAAAACGGCGCAGTCTCTCAGCTTTTGTTGCCCAATCATGTATAAAACGTTTCTATGATCCGTATACTAGTACTACTCTATTCGACCAGATGTTGCTAGCCTTTCCAAATCCTCATTCCCAAGGAGGGAATCCGAGATGAAGCTGCCTTTTACCAAGGACCACCACGCCTCCCAAGCCAAAGAGCCGGCTCCCGCTGCAAAAGCGCTCAAAATTTTGCACTCCGAAACGAACTGTATCGAGCTCTTATCCGAATCCTTGTTTGCCTGCATCCAGCACGTCCCCGCTCAGCAGCCGATTATTATTGTCTGCGTCGGTACGGACCGCTCTACGGGCGATTCCCTCGGCCCGCTTGTTGGCACGCATCTGAAACGGATGGAGCCGGATGGCGTTCATCTGTACGGAACGCTTGATCAGCCGGTTCATGCGATGAACTTGAGCGACACGCTGACGACCATTTACCAGCACTATAACAATCCGTATATTTTGGCGGTTGACGCTTGCCTCGGGCAGCTGACCAGCGTCGGTTGCATCCAGCTCGGACATGGGCCGGTGAAGCCGGGCGCCGGGGTCAACAAGGAGCTGCCGCCTGTCGGCGATATGCACGTAACCGGCATCGTCAATGTCGGCGGATTCATGGAGTACTTCGTCCTGCAAAATACGCGGCTCAGTCTCGTCATGTCGATGGCCGAAACGATCGCCAAATCTATTCATGCAGCGATTCACCGCAAACGGAGATGGTCGCCTATTCCTTTAGTGAAGATCGATTGATCGCTTCCTTCTCTTCCGGCGACAGCGCATATTTGGACCGCCCCTTCTCCAGCGGCTTTGCATACACGTACGTTTGCTCGCGGTTGTGAATGCCGCTCAGCACGACGCCGGTCCCCTCCTCATCCACAAGTGCGACGGCGAAGCTCAGGTCACTGCCATTTTCGGAAAATGCATTAAACCGGTATACGCCAAGACGAGATTTCATACGGGCCATGTCCTCCCGGAGCAGCCGGAGCGACTGGTCCGCTTGGTCGTTTTGCGCCTTCACGACGTTGTAGCGCTCCTGCAATTGGAGCACGACCTCTTCCATATTGAGGCCCGTCGATCCATTGAGCAGAGCGGCATAATTTCGCTTCATCCGGCGAAGCTTCACTGCCAGTACAATCAGCATGATGACAATAATTAAAAAAAGCGCGGCAACCGCCAGTAAAACGACTTCAATCGGTACTCCATCCATCTGAACGCCCCCATCCTTGCCCTTACGTGTTTTTCAAATGCTTCGCGATTTCGCGCATAGCTGCAACCAGCTGCTCGATTTCCGCGGCAGTGGTAAAGCAGCCGACACTGGCCCGGACCGCCCCGCGCTCCAGCGTGCCCGCCGTTTCATGCGCAAGCGGCGTGCAGTGATACCCGGACCGAACCGCAATACCGAACGATTGGTCGAGAATAAACGCAATTTCCGAGGAATCGGCTTCCGCCAGATTAAAGGAGACGATTCCCGTTTTAGCCTGCCCTATTTCCGGTCCCAGCAGTTGAATGCCTTCGATTTCCAGCAGCCCGTGCATCAGCTGTTGCGTCAGCTGCCATTCATGCTCGTATATGCTTGCTACGCCGGTCTGCTGCACCCACTTGACGCCTTCTGCCAGTCCGGCGATGCCGGGCGTATTTTGCGTGCCGCCCTCAAACCGGTCAGGCCGTACGGTTGGCTGTTCCACGGCCTCGGACTGGCTCCCGGTTCCGCCATGCAGCAGCGGGTCCAGCTCCAGCTCAGGATGGACATACAGCCCTCCTGTGCCTTGCGGACCGAGCAGTCCTTTATGGCCTGGAAAAGCAAGCATATGGATGCCCAGCGCCTGCACATCAATTTCGACGGTACCTGCCGTCTGCGCCGCATCCACGAGCAGCTTGATGCCATGCTTGCGGCACAGCTCGCCAATCGCCTCCAGAGGCAGTATGCTGCCCAGCAGATTGGAGCTATGGCTGCAGACGATCAGCCGGGTTTGCGGGCGGATTGCGGCCGCTACATCGTCAATCAGCAGATGACCGCGCGGGTCTGTTTGAACGTACGTCACCTGCACCCCGCGCGTCTGCCGCACATATTCGAGCGGACGTCTGACCGAGTTATGCTCGACAGCCGAGCAAATGACATGATCGCCTTCCTTCAGAAATCCCTTAATGGCCAAATTAAGCGCCATCGTCGTATTTAATGCATAAGAAATATCATTCGGATTTTTAATCCGAAACAGCCGAGCCAGCTGCTTGCGCCCTTCGAACAAGGTACGGCTCGCCCGAACTGCCAATTCATGACTCCCTCTTCCAGGATTTGCCGAGTACTGCTCCATACATTCCACCATCGCCCGAACTACCTCCGGAGGCTTCGGCCATGAAGAAGCGGCATGATCCAGATATATCGTAGCCACGAAACGTACACATCCCCTCAACGTTTGATCTGATCTTCACATTACATAAATATAGCATACCTCGAACCCCCTGATCTAATCAGGCTGATCCTGGTATGCTATCTGATCCATCTACTAGATTTTGCCTTGTAAAAGCTCCAACAGCCGGTTTAGATCATCATTAGAGAAATACAATAACTCAATTTTGCCCTTATTATTGTTATGCTTGATTTTAACCGTCGTTCGATATACTTCCCGTAAATTTTCTTCGATTTGATCAATGTACGGATCTTTGCGCTTGGACTTCGGCTTGGCTTTCTTCGAGTCGCTGTTTTCCTCCAGCTTCTTGACTTCCTCTTCAAGCTCCCGTACGCTCCATTGCTCCTGAATCGCCGTATCGGCCAATGCTTTGATCAGCTTTTTATCCTTGAGGCCGACAATCGCCTTGGCATGCCCCATCGACAGTGTTCCACGTGAAACATAGTCCTTTACTTCTTCAGGCAGCTGCAGCAGCCGCAGGAAATTGGCGATATGGGAGCGGCTTTTCCCTACCTTCGTAGACAGCACTTCCTGGGTGAGCGAAAATTGGTCAATCAGCGCCTGGTAAGCAACCGCGATTTCCATCGCATTCAAATCCTCACGCTGTACATTTTCGATCAACGCAATTTCCATTACCTGCTGATCGGTAAACTTTTTGACGACGGCTGGAATCGTCGCTTGTCCGCTCACCTCAGAAGCGCGAAAGCGCCGCTCGCCTGCAATAATTTCGAAGCCCTTCAGCACGCTGCGCACGATGATCGGCTGAATGACGCCATGCTCTTTAATCGAAGCGGCCAGCTCCTGAAGCGACTCGTCGTTAAAATGCTTACGCGGCTGGTACGGATTCGGCCGCAATTGCGACAACGGGATCTCCACCACTTTATCATCATCGCTGATACTTAACGCGGGCAGCAATGCGCCCAATCCTTTGCCGAGACCTGTGCCTGCTCGCTTGCTCAAATTGCAATCACTTCCTTCGCCAGTTCCATGTACACTTCAGCGCCTTTCGATCTTGGGTCATACGTAATAATGGACTGACCATGACTTGGAGCTTCGCTTAGTCTGACATTCCGCGGAATGATCGTTTGATACACCTTTTGCTGGAAGTACTTCTTCACTTCTTCAATGACCTGCATGCCCAGGTTCGTACGCGCGTCAAACATGGTCAACAATACGCCCTCGATCTGCAATGTTGTATTCAAATGCTTCTGCACAAGCCTCACCGTGTTCAACAACTGGCTGAGCCCTTCCAGCGCATAATATTCGCATTGGATCGGAATAATGACCGAATCGGCTGCTGTCAAAGAATTGACGGTTAATATCCCGAGCGATGGCGGGCAATCAATTAAAATATAATCAAATTGCTGCTTCACCAGCTGCAAGGAGCGCTTCAACCGCACCTCGCGCGAAATGGTCGGGACAAGCTCAATTTCAGCACCCGCCAATTGAATGGTAGCCGGAATAATTTTCAAATTGGGATTGGCTGTTTCAACCATCGCATCCTTAGGATGCACATCGTTAATCAGCACGTCGTAGATGCAATATTGCACATCCGCCTTGTTCACGCCGATCCCGCTTGTCGTATTGCCTTGCGGATCAATATCAACAAGCAGCACCCGCTTGCCCAAAGCAGCGAGCGATGCGCCCAAGTTTACGGATGTCGTTGTTTTACCAACCCCACCTTTTTGATTTGTGATGGCGATTATTTTAGACAACCTACTTCACCTCAAATAACTACTAGGATAGCCGAGCCCTGACTGCAGCTTGCTCAATTATTGCCAATCGAAAACGTTACCAACACCCGAGCGTATATCAACTTGAGGTTAACTGGAACGACTATAGCGCGATCGCCTTAAAAAAAAATCACTAGAGAGTTGTGAAACCCACGCCTCAAGTGACCGGAAAATGATAAGTCTACGATCTATTTTATCGTTTTGGAATCCGAATTACAATCTCATAGTGATCATCCTTATCGCTTTCCTCGGTATGAATCGGCAGGCCCGAGGACGTCACCAGATCAACCGATTGGCGGATCGTATTCAGCGCCAGCCGCACGTCTTTGGAAAACGAAACCCGCTTCGATTTGCTTTTGACTTGCTCCGCTTCCTTGAGCAGCGCAATCCGCGCTTCAGTCTGCTTGACGTTCAGCTCTTTGCTTATGATTTCTTCCAACAGCTTGAGCTGCTTTTCCTCTTGATCAAGCGACAGCAGCGCACGAGCATGGCGTTCCGTTACTTTGCGTTCCATTAATGCCTGCTTGACCGGCTCGCTTAGCTGCAGCAGCCGAATCTTATTGGCAATCGTGGACTGGCTTTTACCGAGCCGCTGAGCCAAGCTTTCCTGAGTCAAACTATGCAAATCAATCAGCTGCTGGTACGCAATGGCTTCCTCGATCGCGGTTAACCCTTCGCGCTGCAAATTTTCGATCAGCGCAATGGAAGCTGCCTGGGCATCGTTAAATTCGCGGATAATGGCCGGAATCGTATCCAGGCCCAGCTTCTTAACCGCTCGCCAGCGGCGCTCGCCTGCAATCAGCTCAAACCGGTTATTCCGCATCCGGACAACGATCGGCTGAATAATTCCGTGTGTTTTTATCGTTTGGCACAGCTCTTCGATTCGTTCATCGTCAAATACGGTCCGTGGCTGATAAGGGCTAGCGATGATCTCATCAACCGGGATATGCTTCACTTCATCTGTTGACGTTTTTTCATTAAAGCCAAATAATCTGGAAATCTGTTCCTTCATAACGATAACCACCCGATCTTTTTCATCATGATAGAACCAGCTAATGTTGTTATATAAGGGCTATGCGCCGATCGCGTCAAATGCTGCAACGCTTCCTGTCTAACTTTCCTTGCCTTTTCTTATTCTCCGGGGAAGGTCCCTTTTCCTGCTTAAGGAAATATATAACTTTCTTGTAGGTTTCTCCAAAAAGAAAAACGTCTTGCGACGTTTTAATTCAGCTTGCCTATATATTCATTCGAATTATTGGAAATCCGTTCCACGTGAAACAAGCGAATGCAGACCGCATGGACGCTTACTCTGAACCTGCTCTGCTAAAGCAGCGGAGCTTTAAGCGGAGTGCCTGCCTTCCGCGGGTATTTGCGCGGCGTTGCCGCTGTTTTGCGAATCCGGATCATATGCCTCGCAGCATCCTCGACAGGCAGCTGAAATTGCTGCGTTTCGACCCATTGACCGTGCAGCTCCTTCAAGCTGAATGTCGCTTCGCTCAGCTCGGCCTGCACATCCTGGCCTTTCATCGCCATAAAGAAGCCGCCTGGCTTAACAAACGGCAAGCAAAATTCGTTCAATACCGCCAGCCTGGCGACAGCCCGCGCCGTGACTAAATCGTAACGGTCGCGATGCTCCGGAAGTCTTGCGAGGTCCTCCGCCCGGCCATGCACACACTCGACCTGCTGCAGCCCGAGCTCTTGCACGACCTGCTGTAAAAATTGAATCCGTTTATTTAAGGAATCAACGATCGTAATCCGCAAATGCGGGAACGCGATTTTCAGCGGAATGCTCGGAAAGCCTGCGCCTGAGCCGATGTCGGCAAGCGTGCCGACACTTGGAATGTCAGTAAAAAATGATAAAGAAAGCGAATCATAGAAATGCTTGACATACACTTGCTCACGATCCGTAATTCCGGTTAAATTCATCCGTTCGTTCCAGTCGACCAACACGCGATAATAGGCCTCGTATTGACCGAGCTGCTGCTCGGTCAACTGGATGCCTTTCGCTTGCAATAGCTCCGAAAATAACTGCTGCACGTGATCCATTATTGTGCCCTTGCCGCGACAACACGGTTATAATGCTCCAGATGAACGAGCAAAATAGAAATGTCGGCCGGTGTTACACCGGAAATACGCGATGCTTGGCCAATGGAAACCGGACGAATTTTCGCCAGCTTTTGCTTCGCTTCCATCGCAATCCCGTGAATATCCTCGTAGACGATGTCGTCAGGAATTTTCTTCTTCTCCATCTTGCGCAGACGTTCGACCTGCAGCAGCTGCTTCTCGATATAACCGCTGTATTTCACCTGAATTTCGACCTGCTCCATCATATCTTCCGTCAGCTCTTCCGGTGAAGGCGATAGGTCATGCAAGTGGGCATACGTTACTTCCGGACGACGGAGCAGCGACAACAAATCAGAGGACTGATTCAGCTCCGCGCTGCCAAGTGCTTGCAGCATGGAAGCTGCCTCTTCCGGTTTCACTCGTGTTGTCTTCAGCCGTTCGATCTCCGACTCCACACGCGCACCCTTCTCCAAATAACGCGCATAACGCTGCTCCGTAATGAGCCCGATCTCATAACCGGTTTGCGTCAGACGCAGATCAGCATTGTCATGGCGAAGCAGCAGACGGTATTCGGCGCGGGAGGTGAGCAGACGATACGGCTCGCTTGTTCCCTTCGTCACCAGATCGTCGATCAAGACGCCGATGTACGCCTCGGAACGGTCCAAAATGACCGGCTCCTTCCCTTGCACTTTCCGCGCAGCATTAATCCCGGCCATAATGCCTTGACCTGCCGCTTCCTCATAACCGGAGGTGCCGTTGATTTGCCCCGCTGTAAACAGCCCAGGAATTTGTTTCGTCTCCAGGGACGGATACAATTGCGTAGGTACTACCGCATCGTATTCAATCGCGTATCCGGTCCGCATCATCTCGACCTTCTCCAGCCCCGGAATCGAGCGTAAAATTTGCAGCTGTACATCCTCCGGCATGCTGGTTGACAACCCTTGCACATAATATTCCTTCGTATGACGGCCTTCCGGCTCCAGGAAAATTTGATGCTTCGGCTTGTCGCTGAAGCGGACAATTTTATCTTCGATGGACGGGCAGTAACGCGGCCCCGTTCCTTCGATGGCTCCTGAGAACATCGGTGCGCGATGCAAATTATCATTAATAATGCGATGCGTGTCCTCTGACGTGTACGTCAGCCAGCATGGCAATTGGTTCGGCACCTCCTCCGTCGTCTCGTAAGAGAAAAACTTCGGCTTGTCATCGCCCGGCTGAATCGACGTTTGCGAGAAATCAATCGTATCCTCGTGCACGCGCGGCGGCGTTCCGGTTTTGAAGCGGACCAGCTCCAGCCCGTGCTCGCGCAAATCGGCCGACAGCTTGACGGCTGGCTGCTGGTTATTCGGGCCGGACTCATACATCAGCTCACCCATAATTATTTTGCCGCGCAAGTAAGTGCCCGTCGTCAGTACGACAGCCTTGCCCCGATACGTCGCTCCCGTCTTGGTCACCACGCCCTTGCAGACGCCGTCCTCGACAACCAAGGTTTCCACCATGCCCTGGCGCAGCGTCAAATGCTCCGTATGCTCGATCGTTTCCTTCATCTTATGCTGGTACAGAAACTTGTCAGCCTGCGCGCGCAGCGCATGCACCGCCGGTCCCTTCCCTGTGTTCAGCATCCGCATCTGAATATACGTCTTGTCAATATTTCGGCCCATCTCGCCGCCAAGCGCATCAATCTCGCGGACAACATGCCCTTTGGCCGGTCCGCCCACTGACGGATTACATGGCATGAAGGCGACCATATCCAGATTAATCGTCAACAACAGCGTCTCGCAGCCCATCCGGGCCGCTGCCAGCGCAGCCTCGCAGCCTGCATGGCCTGCGCCGATTACGATTACATCGAATTCACCTGCATTGTAATTCATGCTGTCATCCTCCTAACTTTTTATGTTGTCTATTATTTACCCAGACAAAACTGGGAGAAAATTTGATCAATCAAAGATTCGCTGACCGAATCGCCGATCACCTCGCCGAGATGCTCCCACGCGTTGCGAATATCAATCTGAATCATATCTATCGGTACAAATGACTCGGCCGCCGTATAAGCCTCCTGCAAATCCGACTTGGCCGACTTCAACAGATGAATATGGCGCGCATTGCTCACATAAGTCAAGTCGCTGGCCTCCACTTGTCCGCTGAAGAAAATTCCCGCGATCGCCTTCTCCAGATCCACAATTCCCTGCTGCTCAAGCAGTGACATCCGTACGACGCGCTCCGGTCCGAAGGCGGCAGCCAGCTCGGCTTCATCCAACTGCTGCGGCAAATCAACCTTGTTCACAATGGCAATCACCTGACGACCGGCCAGCTCGCCGATCATCTCGCGTTCCTCGGCCAGCAGCGCTTCCGCGCCATTGAAGACAAGCAGGATCAGATCCGCGTCCGACAATGCCTGCCGCGACTTCTCCACCCCGATTTTCTCCACCACATCACTAGTTTCGCGGATGCCGGCCGTATCCAGCAGCTTGAGCGGAATGCCGTTCACATGCACGTATTCCTCAACCACATCACGCGTCGTCCCGGCAATATCGGTCACAATCGCGCGATCCTCCTGAGCCAGTGTATTCAGCAACGATGACTTGCCGACATTCGGCCGTCCGATAATCGCCGTAACCAAGCCCTCACGCAAGATTTTACCCTGCTCGGCCGTTGCCAGTAAACGCTCGATATCTTCCAGCGCCAAGCTGCACTTGTCTCGAATAAATGCGTTGGTCAGCTCCTCGACGTCATGCTCGGGGTAATCAATGTTTACCTCAATATGCGCCATCAGCTCCACCAGCCGGTGCCGCAGCTCTCCGATCCGCCTGGACAAGCTGCCCTCCGACTGCTTGAGCGCAATCCGGAACGCCCGGTCCGACTTGGCGCGAATCAGGTCGATAACCGCCTCGGCCTGCGTCAGATCAATCCGCCCGTTCAGAAAAGCCCGCTTCGTGAACTCCCCTGGCTCAGCCAACCGGGCTCCGCTCTCCAGCAGCAAATCCAGCACTTTGCGGACCGATACAAAGCCGCCGTGACAGCTAATCTCCACGACATCCTCCTTCGTGAACGAACGCGGCCCGCGCATCACGGTGACGAGAACCTCCTCTACCCGCAGGCCGGTTTGCGGAGAGCGGATATATCCATAGTGCACGGTGTGCGTCGGCACGTCCGCGAGCTTCGCCTTCCCGCTGAACAGACGGTCGCTGACCGCAACGGCTTCCTCCCCGCTCACGCGGATCACCGCAATGCCGCCCTCGCCGGAAGGCGTTGCGATGGCCGCGATTGTGTCTTGCATCATCTTCATCTGCACCTCATCTTGGAATTCAAACTTATCGTGCCTAAAGAAAAAGCAATGAAGTCATTCAAGCATGACGTCATTGCAGCATCAGATCAACGCAATACGATAACTACGCGGCGGTTCGGTTCATCGCCGCGGCTGAACGTTCGGACTCGCGGATGTTGTTGCAGCTGGTAATGAATCACCTTGCGCTCCTGCGGCGACATCGGCTCCAGCACAACCTCCTTCTTCGTTCGGATGACACGCTCGGCCAGCCGATCGGCCAGCTCCTCCAGCGTTTTTTTGCGGCGCTGCCGAAATTGCTCCGCATCCAGCACCACCCGCAGATGGCGGTCGGAATAGCGATTCGCCACAATATTCACGAGATACTGCAGCGCATCAAGCGTCTGTCCGCGGCGTCCGATCAGCATCCCCAGCTCGTGGCCGTGCAGATGCAGCTCGAAGCCGTCCTTGTCCTGCTTTTGTTCAATCCGCACGTCCAGCTTCATCGTTCGCAGCAGCTCCTGCAGGAACTTGACGGCTTCTTCCATGGCATCGGGCAGCAGCTCCAGCTCAACCTTGGCGTGCTTCACGCCAATAAGGCCGAACAACCCTTTGGAGGGCTGCTCCAAAACTTGTACGTTAACCCGGTCTTCCGTTGCACCGAGCTGCAGCAATCCGCTTTTCACAGCGTCTTCGATTGTCTTACCCGTTACCACGATTTTTTTCATCTCATCGGCCACCCTTATTTTTTAGATCCGCCGGATTTTTTAGACTTGGATTTGGGCTTGGCTTTGGTGTCCGTACCTTCGAGAGCCTCCGCGCCATTTACAGCCGCCGGTTTTCCGTAAATAAAATAAGTTTGTACAACGGTGAACAAGTTGCTGTATACCCAGTACAGCGGCAACGCCGAGGCGAAATTCATCGCCATGACGAAAATCAATACCGGGAAAATAAACATCAGGCTCCGCATCTGCGCCGTCATCTGTGCAGACATCATCTTCTGCTGCAGGAACGTCGTCAGCGCCGCCAGCAGCGGCAAAATATAATAAGGATCCTTCTGTCCAAGCTCCAGCCAGAGGAAGGAATGCGTGCCGATGTCCGGGTTACGCATAATGGCGTTGTACAACGCGATCAGAATCGGCATCTGTACGAGAATCGGAAAGCAGCCCGCGAGCGGATTTACGCCTTCTCTCTGGAACAGCTTCATCGTTTCTTCCTGAACTTTTTTCGGATCATCCTTATATTTAGCCTGCAGCTTCTTGATCTCAGGCTGTACTTCCTGCATCCGTTTGGAGCTCTTGTATTGCTTGAGCGTCAACGGCAAAATGATCACACGGATAATAATTGTCACGACGAGAATCGACAGCCCGTACGATCCGCCCATCAAATTGGCGAACCAATCGAGCACGTCTGACAGCGGGCCTACGAAATACTTGTCCCAAAAGCTGTTCTCGCGATCCAATTTTGCCGTAGCCGGATTGCTACATCCCGCCAGCAGCAGCAACGCCGTCAGAGGCAAAAATTTCAGTAGTTGACGCGTCAAAAGAACATCCTCCCAGCTTCATCTTTTCCAATAATAAACTATATCACATTCACGCTCACAAAGAAACTAATCCACAGGCCGTATTTCCTCCCGCCGACGCAGCAAAGAAGCCCGCCTCAGCACGTGGAAAACGCTCTTTTCCATCTCGTGGTACGACATCTCCGTCACCGGCTTGCGCGCGATCAAAATCAGATCGTACCCGCCAGGCAGCCGGTCCGCATTCAGCCGGACAATTTCCTTCAGCACCCGGCGAATCCGGTTGCGCACAACCGCGTTGCCGAGCTTCTTGCTGACAGATACGCCGAAGCGGAACGACGCCTGGCGCGGCTGCGCTTTATAATAAAGTACAAATTGGTGGTTGGCCGCCGACTTGCCGTGCCTGTACACCTTGTCGAAATATTCCCGTTTGGTCAGCCGGTTTTTTTTGTCCACGCTTAATCTCTCCCATTGCAGCATTCGAGCTTCCTTCGACTACCGAAACATTCGCGCACCGGCGCGGGCGTACCTGATCGGTTATATATTGGAAAACAAAAAAGACCACCGGGCAGTGGTCTTTCGTCTTAGGCGCTCAGTACTTTTCTTCCTTTAAGGCGACGAGCAGCAAGCACCTTGCGGCCATTCTTTGTGCTCATTCTTTTACGGAAGCCGTGAACCTTCTTGCGTTTTCTTACATTCGGCTTAAATGTCGGTCTCATTTCGAGCGTACACCTCCTCTAGGACAGGATCATTCCGGCCCTGAAAATACCTTACAACATTAAACCACTTTACAGACGAAAAGTCAACCGGCCCCTTCGGCGCATCGCATAAAAAGTTATACACAGCCATCCGCCCGCCTCCCCTCGCACCCCCCTGTGCATAAAAAAGCACGACCGGCCCCGGTTTTTGTCGAAATGTTAACAGCCTATAAACAATATCTTGTGCTGTTGATAACTTTTATACACAAGGTATTGGGGATGTGGATAAATAATCACTTTCCATTGCGGAGCAAGGGCTTTTTTGATATCATGAATATGTTTTATGTTGTGGATACGAATGTGGCTAACTAAAGTTATGCACAGCCTGTGGACAGAATTGTGAACAAAATACAAGAGGCTTGGATAAAAGGTTTGTCGCTTATCTGCATATTGTGGATGAGTTTCGACACCTTTCATTTTTTTCTACAGCGGCGCTCTTCGACGCTGCACCGGTACTTAGCTGAAGGAGTGAATAATTTGTGGAAAGCCATCCTAACGAACAATGGCAGCAAGTCCTTTCCATTCTGCAAAAAAGGGTGAGCAAACCCAGCTACGAAACGTGGCTGATCTCCACAAGGGCTGTCGCATTCAACGAATCGACCGTCGTCATCTGTACCCCTAACAATTTCGCGCGCGACTGGCTTGAGAATCGGTATACGAAGCACATTAAGGAAGCGGTCTACGATTATACCGGCAAGCAAGTCGAGCTGAAGTTCATCATTGAATCCGACGACGACGTTCATGCGTTCGGGGCGCCTCCCGCACCTGCCATTCCTCCAGCGAAAACCAGGTCTGCGGCTGAAGAAACCATTGCCCATACTATGAACGCCAAATACACCTTTGATACTTTCGTTATCGGATCGGGGAACAGATTCGCCCATGCCGCATCGCTGGCCGTCGCGGAAGCGCCCGCCAAGGCGTATAATCCGCTGTTTTTGTATGGAGGCGTGGGACTTGGAAAAACTCACCTGATGCATGCAATCGGGCATTACGTGCTGGAGCACAACCCGAGCGCCCGCGTCATGTACATCTCATCCGAGAAATTCACCAATGAATTCATCAATGCCGTCCGGGATAACCGCGGCGAGGATTTTCGCAACAAATACCGGACGATCGACGTGCTGCTTATTGATGATATTCAGTTTCTCGCCGGAAAAGAAGGAACCCAGGAAGAATTTTTCCATACCTTCAACGCGCTGCACGAGGAACGCAAGCAAATCATCATTTCCAGCGACCGGCCGCCCAAGGAGATTCCGACGCTGGAGGAGCGGCTCCGCTCGCGCTTTGAATGGGGGTTGATTACGGATATCCAGCCTCCCGACCTGGAGACGCGGATTGCGATTTTGCGGAAGAAGGCCAAGGCGGAAAACCTTGATATTCCCAATGAAGCTATGGTGTACATCGCCAATCAGATTGATACCAACATCCGGGAATTGGAAGGGGCTTTGATCCGCGTTGTGGCGTATTCGTCGCTGATCAACAAGGATATTACGTCCCATCTGGCCGCCGAGGCGCTCAAGGATATTATTCCGAGCAGCAGGCCGCGGGTCATTACGATTCAGGACATCCAGCAGAAGGTTGGCGAGTTTTACGGACTCAAAATCGAAGATTTCAAAGCGCGGAAACGGACGAAAATGGTCGCCTTTCCCCGGCAGATCGCGATGTATATGGCACGCGAGATGACCGACTTCTCGCTGCCGAAAATCGGCGAGGCGTTCGGCGGGCGCGATCATACGACTGTGATTCATGCGCATGAGAAAATATCGGAAGCGGTCAAGGCTGATCAGGAATTGTACAAAATCATTCAAAACATAACCGAAAAAGTGAAAAACGTGACGTTGTAAAGCTAACGGAAAATCGTCTTCTGTCACCAGGTTCACAGCTGAATAAACCAAAGCCTATGCACAAACTATTCACATGTGGATAGGCTTTGGTTTTGCGCTGTTCACCCACATATCCACATATTAGACGCCCCTACTACTTCAACTAAATAAAAAAAACATGTAATATAGATGCATATGACCCTTTGTCCCACTTTAGAACCTGTAGGAGTGACACGTATGAAATTAACGGTACTGAAAGATTTCCTGAACGAGTCCATTCAGCATGTATACAAAGCCATTTCCAGCAAAACGACCATTCCGATTCTGACAGGAATCAAAATAGATGCGGATTCATCCGGCATGACTTTAACGGCAAGCGATACGGACATTTCCATCCAAAGCTTTATTCCATTGGAAAAAGGCGAGCTGCAGGTGATTGACTTGAAGCAATCCGGCAGCGTTGTTTTGCCTTCCAAATTTTTTGTGGAAATTATTCGCAAGCTGCCTGCGCAGCATATCGAAATCGAAGTGAAGGAGCATTTCCAGACGATCATCCGCTCCGGCTCTTCTGAAATTCAACTGATGGGTCTTGACCCTGAAGAATATCCGATTATGCCTGGGATTGAGGAAAGCAAACGAATCCAAATTCCTAGCGATGTGCTCAAAACGATGATCAAGCAAACGTCCTTTGCCGTATCGACTAACGAAGCAACGCCCATTTTGACCGGCATTTTGTGGACGATCAGCAATAAAAAGCTTAAATTTATCGCCTGTGACCGTCACCGGCTGGCCACGCGGGAAACCCCGATCGACACAGAGGAAGGACTTGTACTGTCCAACGTAGCCATTGCCGGAAAAACGCTTAACGAGCTGTCCAAAATTTTGCCCGACCAAAACACGCTGATTGACGTCGTATTTGCCGATAATCAGGTTTTGTTTAAAATGAGCTCCATCCTGTTTTATACCCGCATTCTGGAAGGCACGTACCCGGATACCTCAAAGCTGATTCCGCAGGCATTCCAAACAGAACTCGTCGTTCCGACGGATCGGCTTGTTGATGCGATTGACCGGGCGTATTTGTTGTCCCGTGAGGATAAAAGCAACATCGTCAAGCTGCTGATGCGCGAAAACCAGACGATTGAAATTTCATCCAGCTCCTCTGAGCTGGGCAAGGTTACCGAAGAGCTCGATGCCGTCAGCCTCACCGGAGAGCTGCTGCGCATTTCATTTAACTCCAAGTACATGCTGGATGCGCTCAAGGTGATGGATAGCGAGCAAATTTATATCGGATTTACCGGAGCGATGCAGCCGATCATTATCCGTCCGGAGGGGAACAGCAGCTTGCTGCAGCTCATCCTCCCATATCGGACAACGACATAAACGAGCCGTTCAGGCCAGGAAGGAGATCGTTATCCACATGAAACCTATTGCCATTCGCACGGATTATATTACGCTCGGGCAGTTTTTGAAGCTGTCCGACTGCATATCCACAGGTGGACAAGCGAAATTTTTTGTACAGGAAACTGCGATTTCGGTAAATGGAGAGGCGGAAAACCGCCGCGGGCGCAAGCTGGTCGCAGGCGACCGCGTCGTCGTCGACGGCTGCGGCGAGTTCCAGGTTGTTCAGGAGTAGGTGGGGGGAGCACGTCCGTGTTATTAAAAAAGCTGTCTGTCCGCAATTACCGCAATTACGAGCAGATGGAGTTCGCAACCGATCAGATGGTTAACATCATTGTCGGGCCGAACGCCCAGGGGAAAACCAATCTGCTGGAATCCATCTATGTGCTTGCGCTGACGAAATCGCACCGGACGAACCAGGACAAGGAGCTGATTCGCTGGCAGGAGAAGGCGGCGCTGATTCACGGGGAAATCGAGAAGCGCTACGGCACGGTGCAGCTGGATCTTTCCGTCTCGACGCAGGGGAAGCGCGCCAAGGTGAACGGTTTGGAGCAGCGCAAGCTGAGCAACTTTATCGGCTCGCTGAATGTGGTCATGTTTGCTCCGGAGGATCTGGAAATTGTGAAGGGCTCGCCGGGCGTACGCCGCCGGTTTCTCGATATGGAGATCGGACAAGTACATCCGGCCTATTTGTATGACCTGTCGCAGTACAATAAAATTCTCGTGCAGCGCAACAATTACCTCAAGCAGCTATTCGGTTCAACGGGGAAACCGGCTATGCTGGACGTCTGGAATGAGCAGTTGGCGCAATTTGGTACTAAAATTATAAAAAAACGTCAAAGCTTTATTAAAAAGCTGCAAAACTGGGCTGAAAAAATTCATGCGGGCATCACGAACGATCAGGAAAGGCTGCGAATCGACTACGAAAGCGCGCTGGCCCCCTTCCTCGACCAAGAAGAAGCTGTTTTATTTGACCAATTTATGATAAAGTTATCACAGGCAAAAGAACAGGAATTGCGACGAGGCGTCACCTTAGTCGGCCCGCACCGGGACGATTTGCGCTTTTATATCAACGATCGGGAAGCGCAAACGTTTGGTTCCCAAGGACAGCAACGCACGACCGCGTTGTCTTTGAAGCTGGCTGAGATCGAGCTGATCGGCGAGGAAGTCGGCGAGTACCCCCTCCTGCTTCTCGATGATGTTTTGTCCGAGCTGGATCAGTTTCGCCAGACGCAGCTGATCGAGACGTTCCAGCGCAAGGTTCAGACATTCATTACGACGACCGGAATTGAAAGTATAAATTTGTCAAAATTGGAAAGTGCTTCCGTGATTCATGTCCGGGACGGAAGCTTGACATAGATGGTTTGGCCGATAAGGAGTGGGTTGCTTATGTTTATCCATTTAGGCGGGGAGAAGATTATCCGCACCTCGGAGCTCATCGCCATTTTTGACTTGTCCATTGAGAAATCTTCGAAAATATCCAAGCAATTCGTAACTTATGCGAGCAAGGAAAAACGGGTCGAGATCATAGGCGAGGAAGAGAGCAAGTCCCTTGTCGTTACCCAGACGAAGGTGTACTATTCACCGATCTCCTCCATGACGCTGAAGAAGCGCGCGCACCAGCTACTCACAACTTGACCGAATCTTGCGCTTGCGCGGCAAGAATCTCTCTAATCGCAGTTTTTATCATGGAAAAGTAGGTGTTTGCATGTCTGTAAATCCGGGTACAACCTATGATGAAAGTCAGATACAGGTACTTGAGGGTCTGGAAGCTGTCCGCAAAAGACCCGGGATGTATATCGGCTCTACAAGCGCCCGCGGACTTCATCATCTGGTCTGGGAAGTCGTCGACAACAGTATCGACGAGGCTTTGGCAGGATTTTGTACAAGAATCGAAGTTACCGTGCATGCCGATAACAGCATCACCGTCGTGGATAACGGACGAGGCATTCCGGTAGGGGAAAATACGAAGCTGAAGAAATCGACCGTTGAGGTCGTACTGACGGTGCTGCATGCCGGCGGTAAATTCGGAGGCGAAGGCTACAAGGTGTCCGGAGGCTTGCATGGCGTAGGCGTGTCCGTCGTGAATGCTTTGTCCAAGAAGCTGGTTGTTACCGTCAAGCTGAAGGGCAAGGTTTATCAGCAAGAGTACCACTGCGGCACACCGCAATATGAGCTTAGAGAAATTGGCGAAACCGAGGATACGGGGACAACCGTCACCTTCTGGCCGGATGAAACTATTTTCACCGAAACGACGGAGTACGACTATGATACGCTGCAATCACGGATTCGCGAGCTGGCGTTCCTGAACCGCGGTATCGAAATTGTGCTGACGGATGAACGCACCGATGAAAGTCAGACATTTATCTACGAAGGCGGCATTATTTCATTCGTCGAGTACCTGAACCGTACCCGCGAAGCGCTGCACGAGTCGCCGATCTATGTCGAGGGCAACAAGGACAATATCCACGTAGAGGTCGCCCTGCAGTACAACGACAGCTACACGGAAAACATATATTCGTTCGCGAACAACATTAACACCCATGAGGGCGGTACGCATGAGTCTGGCTTCAAGAGCGCGCTGACCCGGATTTTGAACGAATACGCGCGGAAATACAACACGATCAAGGAAAGCGATGCGAACTTGTCCGGCGACGATGTGCGTGAAGGCTTGACGGCGATTATTTCCGTTAAAATTCCGGAGCCGCAATTCGAAGGGCAAACCAAAACAAAGCTTGGCAACAGCGAGGTTCGCGGTATTGTCGAGTCTTTATTTGCGGAGAAGCTGCAGGAATTTCTGGAGGAAAATCCGGCGGTCGCCAAAAAAATCGTTGAAAAAGGCGTTCAGGCCCAGCGGGCCCGTGAAGCCGCGCGCAAAGCTCGCGAGCTGACGCGCCGCAAGAGTGCGCTGGAAGTAAGCTCGCTGCCGGGCAAGCTGGCAGACTGCTCATCGAAGGATGCCTCGATCAGCGAAGTGTACATTGTCGAGGGCGACTCGGCAGGCGGTTCGGCCAAGCAAGGCCGCGACCGTCACTTCCAAGCGATTTTGCCGCTGCGCGGTAAAATTTTGAACGTCGAGAAATCGCGGCTGGACAAAATTTTGTCCAACGCGGAGATTCGCGCCATCATTACCGCTTTGGGCACAGGGATCGGCGATGACTTCGACCTGGCCAAGGCGCGTTATCACAAAATTATTATTATGACCGATGCGGACGTGGACGGAGCGCATATTCGGACGCTGCTGCTGACGTTTTTCTACCGGTATATGCGGAAAATCATCGAAGCGGGTTATATTTATATCGCGCAGCCGCCGCTTTACAAGCTGGAGCGCAACAAAACGATTCGTTACGCCTATAATGACAGGCAGCGCGAGTTGATTATGGCGGAATTCGGCGAAGGCGCCAAAGTGAATGTGCAGCGCTATAAAGGTCTGGGCGAGATGAATCCGGGCCAGCTGTGGGAAACGACGATGGACCCGGAAAGCCGGGCGATGCTGCAGGTCAGCATTCAGGATGCGATCGAAGCGGATATTATGTTTGATACGCTGATGGGCGACAACGTCGAGCCGCGGCGCGACTTTATTCAGCAGCATGCCAAATATGTCAAAAATCTTGATATTTAACGGTCATTGACGGAGGCGTATGGTTAAAAAATACAGTCTGCTCTGGCTGATTTCGATACTGTCCGTTTTGTTTCTCGCGCCCGGGTTTGTTCACTCGGGCGGTTCCTCTGTTTATTACACCGATCGGGTAGCGGTGCTCGCGTATCATCACGTGGATGATACGCTGGTCGGCGAGGTCACGATCACAACTGAACGTCTCCGGGAGCAGCTGGTCGATTTGCAGCTGCGCGGTTACCGGTTTATTACACTGGAGCAGTTCCGTTCCTACATGCAAGGGCAGCAGGTTCCGTCCAATGCGGTCCTCATCACGTTCGACGACGGCTACGAGAGCTTCTACACGCGCGCCTTTCCGGTTTTGAAGGAGCTGCACGTGCCTGCGGTTAACTTCGTCATTACGCGCGATCTCGATCATCCCGGGGAAGCGCTGCTGCCGTCCTTATCCGCTGAGCAGATTCGGCTTATGAAAGCGGAGGACCCGGACATCGACGTGCAATGCCATTCTGACAGTTTGCATGCCAAGACGGCGGCCGGAGGCGCGCTGCTGACAACGAAGCTCGGGCAAGGCGATCGCATGGAGACCGACGAGGCTTACGACCAGCGCATTTTGGCAGATACGCGCACGGCGATCAGCAAGCTGGCCGTTTTGCAGAGCGGTCCGGTTAATACGTACGCCTATCCGTTCGGCGCTTACGATGCGCACAGTGTGGACCTGCTCCGGCAGGCGGGGATGAAGTACGGCTTCACGACACAGCCTGGACTCGTTGACCGGGGCTCTGATCCGATGCAGCTTCCCCGTCTTAATGCAGGCAGTCCTTACGTGCGAGCGAACTCATTGAATAACATGATCATGCAGAAGCTGCAAGGCAAGATTATCCATCATTCCGCATTATAACAACGCATACGAAGCGGTTTGCTCCGTAAACTTGTAGGAGGTACACATGTCGGAAGAACCACGTTCGCAGATTAAAGAAATTGATATCGGCTCGGAGATGCGCACATCCTTTATGGACTATGCGATGAGCATTATCGTCAGCCGTGCGCTGCCGGACGTTCGTGACGGCCTGAAGCCGGTACATCGCCGTATTTTGTACGCGATGTCGGAGCTGGGCATGTCCCCGGACAAGCCTTACAAGAAATCAGCGAGAATCGTCGGCGAAGTCATTGGTAAATATCATCCGCATGGCGACAGCGCCGTCTATGAAACGATGGTGCGGATGGCGCAGGATTTCTCGCTGCGGTACATGCTCGTGGACGGCCACGGTAATTTTGGTTCCATTGACGGCGATATGGCGGCTGCTATGCGTTATACCGAGGCGCGTCTATCCAAAATTGCCATGGAGCTGCTGCGCGACATCAACAAGGAAACGATTGATTTTGCTCCAAACTATGATGGTGAAGAGTTGGAGCCGGTTGTGCTCCCGTCCCGGTTTCCGAACCTGCTGGTCAACGGCTCGTCAGGTATTGCCGTCGGGATGGCCACCAATATTCCGCCGCATAATTTGACCGAAGTGATCAACGGCGTCCAGCAGCTGATCGCCAATCCGGATGTTACGGCGCTTGATCTGATGCAATCCATCAAGGGACCGGACTTCCCGACCGGCGCTTATATTATGGGCCGCGAAGGGATCCGTCAGGCGTATGCGACCGGACGCGGCTCGGTGACGATGAGAGCCAAGGCCGATATTGAAGAATCCGGCAATAAAGCTCGCATTATCGTTCATGAGCTGCCTTACCAGGTCAACAAAGCGCGGCTGATCGAAAAAATCGCCGAGCTGGTGCGCGAAAAGAAAATTGAAGGCATCACAGACCTGCGGGACGAGTCCGACCGGAACGGCATGCGGATCGTCATTGAGCTGAGACGTGATGTAAATCCGAACGTCGTGCTGAACAACTTGTTCAAGCAGACGGCGATGCAGTCCAACTTCGGGATCATTATGCTGGCGCTAGTCAATGGCGAGCCTAAGGTACTGAACCTGCGCGATATGCTGTACCACTACCTGGAGCACCAGAAGGTTGTCATTCGTCGGCGCACCGAGTTTGAGCTTCGCAAGGCTGAAGCCCGGGCTCATATTCTCGAAGGCTTGCGCATTGCACTCGATCATCTGGACGAAGTGATTGCGTTGATCCGCAGCTCCCGCACAGGCGAGCAGGCCCGCGAAGGCTTGATGGCCCGGTTCGGATTAAGCCATGATCAGGCCCAGGCGATTTTGGATATGCGTTTGCAGCGCCTTACCGGACTGGAGCGCGAGAAAATCGAGGAAGAGTACGCCGAACTGATGCAGCGTATTGCAGAGCTGAAGGCGATTCTCGCGGACGAGCAGCTGGTGCTGGAAATCATCAGCAATGAGCTGAACGAAATTAAGGATAAATTCGGCGATGACCGCCGTTCTGAAATTACGATGGGCGGCGACATTGAGGATGAGGATTTGATTCCTCAGACAGATGTGGTCATCACCATTACGCATACCGGCTACATTAAACGTCTGCCGGTTACGACCTACCGGAGCCAGCGTCGTGGAGGCAAAGGCGTGATTGGGATGGATACGAAGGACAACGACTTTGTCGAGCATCTGTTCGTAACCAATTCCCATCATTATCTGATGTTCTTTACGAATAAAGGTAAGGTGTACCGGCTGAAGGCGTATGAGATTCCTGATCTGAGCCGGACGGCTCGCGGAACGCCGATCATCAACCTGATTCAGATCGAGCAAGGCGAGACCATCAACGCCGTTATTCCAGTGGAAAGCTTCGAGTCGGAGCAATACTTATTTTTTGCCACAAAAAACGGCATCGTGAAGAAAACGCCGCTTGACGACTACGGCAACATTCGGAAAGTCGGTCTCATCGCCATCAACCTCCGTGAGGATGATGACTTAATCGGCGTACGTCTGACCGACGGCAATCAGTCGATTATGATGGGGACGAAGGAAGGCATGTCCATCCACTTCCCAGAAGAAGACGTGCGGGCAATGGGACGTTCGGCGACCGGAGTCAAAGGTATTCAGCTTGATGAGGGCGATGCCGTTATTGATATGGACGTGGCACAGGCCAATGACAGCGTGCTGATTGTGACCTCTAAAGGCTACGGCAAGCGTACGCCGGTAACGGATTACCGGACGCAGTCGCGGGGCGGCAAAGGGATCAAGACATTAAACGTAACGCCTAAGAACGGCCCAGTCGTCGGTCTGAAGGTCGTACGTGACGATGAGGACCTGATGGTCATCACCGCGCTCGGGACGGTCATACGGACAAGTATGTCCGGCATTTCCTTAATGGGACGGAATACGCAAGGGGTCCGTGTCATTAATATCCGCGAGGAAGACGAAGTATCGACGCTCGCTCGGGTTGACAAAAGCGACGAGGAGCCGGAAGAGGATGTTCAGGAAGACCTGAATGCTGGCGAATCTTCGGATGGCGAACTTGAAGAAGGCAGCGAGGAGTAGCGTGTCGGCACCTTCGCTTTAATTTGCGAAACAGAGAAGAATGGGGTTACATCCCCATTCTTTTTCGTTTATAATGTCAGCATGTATAAGTTTGAGCGTAGCTCAACCATGCAGATATTTCAAGAAAAGCCGCCTCTAAACACGAATGCAGCATCGTCGAACGTGCTTCGATTCGAAGCTTTTTTAAGATTATGCAGCATCATCGAAAGTGCTTCAATCCGAAGCTTTTCTTATAATGAGGGCAGAATGAGGTCCTAAGTCTGGTACGAGCGCCGGGAATGGAGGCCCTTCTGGCTACCCTAGTTGAAATGAGGAGTTACCCATGGCAACCGTTCCTGTTTCCCAATTGAAACAAGGAGAACGTATCATCGAAAATGTGATGACCAAGTTTAATAATGTACTATTTGCCAAGGGGAAAATCGTAACGGAGCGGGACCTTGAAATTTTACGCGCCTTCATGATCCCGACGGTGCAAACCGATTCCAAGGCGGAAGGCGAGCAAATTGGCGAAGAAGCAGGCGGCCAGGAGCTGACGGCAGTCGTGCAGCCTTTCCATGAAACGTATGAGAAGATGCTCCAATTAGTTCGTCGTGTTTTCAACGCCGCTAATTCGGGTGGGCAAAACCTGCCGATTTTGGATATCCGGACGAATTTGGAAGCCTTGATCAAGGATATGGATGACTACAACATTCTCACCTTCAGTCCGCGAAACTTTCAATTGCAGGATTTTGTTTATCATAACAGCATTATGGTCAGCTTGACCTCCTACAGCTTGGCCAAATGGTTAGGGATTGCCGTCAAGGACTTGATGCCGATTGCTTTGGGCGGGTTATTCCACGATATCGGTAATGCCAAGGTGGATTCCGCTATTTTGTATAAACCAAGTAAGCTTACGATGCCGGAATTGGAGGAGATGAAGCAGCATACGGTTATCGGCTATAATATGCTGAAAGCTGTGCCTGCTATCAATGAAGGCGTCAAACTGTGTGCCCTGCAGCATCATGAGCGGGAAGACGGATCAGGTTATCCGCTTGGAACCCGTGGCGATAAAATTCATTTTTATGCCAAAGTGGTCGCCATTGCCGATATGTTCCATGCTATGACAACGGATCGGTTTCACAAAAAAGGCATATCTCCCTACTTGGTACTGGAGCAACTGCAAAACGAAGCCTTCGGCAAGCTGGACCCGGCTATGGTACAAACCTTTATAAACAAAGTGACCTCTTTCCATAACGGCATGCTGGTCAAGCTAAGTGACAACACGATTGGAGAAATTGTGTTTTCCGACCGCGCGCATCCGACCCGGCCTTGGGTTAATGTAAACGGGATGATTGTCAACCTGACTACGGAGCGGCGTCTTTATATTCAGGATGTCATTCAAGGTTAATATAAGAAATCGGTTTTAAAAAAAATGTGGTTTAGCCTTGACTAGGTCGAATAGCTTGTGATATATTAATCTTCGCTGCTTCGGCGGCGAGGATTTTTTTAGTAAGTTTGGTTCTCATCGAGAAAAAAACTTTAAAAAAGTACTTGCAATGAAGTGAGTGAATGTGGTATATTGTAAAAGTCGCCGCTTGAATGGCTGACAAAAATTGTCCTTTGAAAACTGAACAACGAGTGAGTGTTAAATAGAGAATGAAAATTCTCGCTAGCATGACGTATGAGCAAG
>NZ_JCAMRT010000089.1:0-1123 GCF_059821225.1 Paenibacillus sp. sg306046 | reverse complement strand
GTTCGTACAATTTACGTTGTTCGACAATATCTTTGGAATTCTTTGGATTTTCGTGGGCCATTTTATCGTTATTATAGTTAATTGATACTAATATTACAAGAATTTATTAGTTGACTTAGTTTCCAAGCCCTATAAATATTCCTTCAAGCTATCCTCTACATAGTCCGGAGCCGCCTTCTGAATTTGTTGTACAGTATGCATATACCGTTGTGTTGTATTGATGTGTGTATGCCCTAACGATTCTTGAACCTGCTGCAGGGAGGCGCCTTTTAACAGGGCCAGAGTCGCATTGGTATGCCGTAGCCAGTGAGGCGTTACTTTTTTTCCGCCTTCAATTCGGGCTCGTGCTTTCTGTATGATTTTCTCTACAGATCTTACGGAGATCGGAAAGAGGCGTGTGTTAGATGGCATCCGTTCAGGCTGCCTGTCGGCCAGGTGCTGTTCAATTAAATTCCAGAGCAAGCCAGGTACTTTAACCTCTCGTTGTTTTCCCCCTTTGCCGTTTACGGTAAGCCACATGGATGTTTCCTGTGGATCGGTATGAAAATGTCCCCATTCGATCGCTACGCATTCAGAGACACGCAATCCCAGCAAAACAAGCGTCAGACCGAGTATGTAGTCGCGAAAGCCTTGCTGTTTCAGCCTTTCAATCAGTCCGATGACTTCGCTTCTGGTCAAATAGTGGTTTCGGCTCGTTACCTCTACTTTCGGAATTTGGGTGCTGGTTGTGGGGTTTATTGGAAAAATTCCGATGTTCGGATCGCTGCCCCATTTATAAAGCGACCGGACAGGGGCAATATGAATGGCAACGGTTGCAGGCGATTGGGGCCGTCCGCTTTTACTAAGAAATCCATTGATAAGTGCGAGCTTGTAAACTTCGATTTCTTTCCATTTTACGTCGCGGAGCGGCTTGCCTTGAAGAAAAGTTCGAAACTTTCGGATCGAATTTGTATAGTTTCGGATCGTGTATTTGGAGCGTTCGGATGATGATAAAAACATGGCTACAATCTGCTCATCCGTGTAGGATTCGTTGTTAGCTTCTGACAAGGAAAGGGAAGGCGTGATGTGCAACGGATACATGTTTTCCTCCTTGAGCCGTTCGAACAACGTAAATTGTACGAAC
>NZ_JCAMRT010000088.1:0-1133 GCF_059821225.1 Paenibacillus sp. sg306046 | reverse complement strand
GATGTCGTACAATATCTGTTGTACGACAGTTTTTTACAAAATTTTCATCTTATTTATAAATAAGTATAGTCACATAGAACTACAAAATCAATCTTTATTTTCCTGATTTCCTACAAGAATTCTCTTATTCCATCTTGTACATAATCAGGCGCTGCCTTTTTAATTTGCTCAACCGTATGCAAATATCTTTGCGTGGTGTTGATGTGCGCATGGCCGAGCGTCTCCTGCACCTGCTGCAGCGAAGCGCCAAAAAGCAAGGCCAGTGTTGCATTTGTATGGCGCAGCCAATGCGGGGTCAAGCTTTTGCCCAGGTTACATTGCTGGCTGGCATTTTTAATAATCCGCTCAACTTGCCTGACCGTCAGCCCAAAAACGCGCTGTCTGCTGCCTGTCAGCTGCAGCTCCAAGGAAGGTCGAACCTGGCTTCGTCTGTACTCGGACAGCAGCTCCTGCAATTGATCGGGCACCTTCAAGCTTCGCTGTTTGCCGCCCTTGCCATCTATCACGGTCAGCCAAGTGGAAGCCTCCAGCACATCCTTATAAAAGTGTCCCCACTCAATCCCGATTAGCTCCGAAACCCGCAATCCCATCAGGATAAACATGAGTCCGATCAAGTAATTGCGCAGGCTTTGCTTACGTAATTCAGTCAGCAATTTGCCGACTTCCTGCTTCGTCAAATAATGGTTCTTACTCGTAACCAAGATGGAGGGAAGCCGCACGCAGGAGGTCGGATTTAGTTTAAACAAGCCGATGTTCGGGTCGCTTCCCCACTTGTACAAGGAACGGAGAGGAGCTATGAAGCTGGCGACAGTCGCCGGAGCGAGCGGCTTTCGCTGAATGCTGCATAAGCCTTGAACAAGCCCGAGCTTATAGACCTCGATCTCCTGCCAAGTGACCTGGTCGAGCGGCTTATATCGCGTAAATTCGCGGAACAGCTCAATAGCTCGCGTGTAATTTCTCTCCGTATATTTGGAGCGGATGGTTGCTGTGAGAAACATGTGAATGATCTGTTCATCCGAGTATGTACCGCCTTGTTGACCGGACTGCGGTATGTAGGGAGTGACGTCGACGGCTTCCTGGTTGTGATGGTTCATAAGGCTTCCTCCTTCGTACAACAGATATTGTACGACATC
>NZ_JCAMRT010000087.1:0-1150 GCF_059821225.1 Paenibacillus sp. sg306046 | reverse complement strand
ACCGAATCTGGATATTTTCCCGCCCAGCGCTCCATCGCAGCTGGCGATCTACAGCCAGAACGCATCCAGCGCCTTGCTCAATTGGGCAGCCTCCACGGATAACAAAGGGGTGGTTGGCTACGACATTTACAACGGCTCCGCCTGGATCGGAACGAGCGCCTCGACCAGCTTCACCGTAACCGGGCTTGCGCCAAATACCGTGCACCTCCTAACCGTCAAAGCCAGAGATGCTGCCGGCCATGTGTCGGCTCCAAGCAACGCCGTTCAGGTGTATATAGACGCGCAGGCGCCTTCCGCTCCAACCGGGCTGACCATTGCCAGCCACACGCTGTCCACCGCGCAGCTGGCCTGGACGGCTTCGACGGACAATGTGGGCGTCGTCGGCTACGACATCTTTCACGGCACAGCCTGGGTTGGAGCAAGCACAACCACGGCCTTCACCGTCACCGGGCTGCAGACCGACCTTCCGTATTCCTTCACGGTCAAAGCCAGAGACAGCGCAGGCAATGTGTCCTCCGCCAGCAATGCCGCAGCGCTGCTCATTCCCGGCGACACGCAGCCGCCCTCTGTTCCTGCGAATGTGGCGGTAACGGCCAAAACAGCAGCAAGCGTGACGTTGTCCTGGACGGCTNCAAAACAGCAGCAAGCGTGACGTTGTCCTGGACGGCTTCCACAGATAACAAAGGCGTGACCGGCTACGATATTTACCAAGGCGCGACACGGATCGGAAGCAGTACAACGACCAGCTATACGGCCGGCGGCTTGACGCCGAATATCACGTACAGCTTCAAGATCGTGGCCCGCGATGCGGCTGGCAATGCTTCCGCAGCTAGCGCCGTGTTCTCGGTAATGATCGACACGACCCTTCCCTCTACACCGGCCGGACTCGGCATCACAAGCAAGACCTCCGACCAGGTCGGCCTGACCTGGAAGCCGTCTACGGATAACGTCGGCGTCGCTTCGTACCAGCTTTATCAGGGAGCGGTCCTGCTTGGAAGCGCGGCGACAACAAGCCATACCCTCACCGGCATCCAGCCTAATACGCTGTACACGATCACGGTCCGGGCGAAGGATACTGACGGCAACCTGTCGCTGCCCAGCCAGCCGGTGTACTATTTCCTCGGCAACTACAGCTCCGTCTATGATGTCC
>NZ_JCAMRT010000086.1:0-1171 GCF_059821225.1 Paenibacillus sp. sg306046 | reverse complement strand
ACCGAATCTGGATATTTTCCCGCCCAGCGCTCCATCGCAGCTGGCGATCTACAGCCAGAACGCATCCAGCGCCCTGCTCAATTGGGCAGCCTCCACGGATAACAAAGGGGTGGTTGGCTACGACATTTACAACGGCCTCGCCTTGATCGGAACGAGCGCCTCGACCAGCTTCACCGTAACCGGGCTTGCGCCAAATACGATGCACCTCTTAACCGTCAAAGCCAGGGATGCTGCCGGCCATGTGTCGGCTCCAAGCAACGCCGTTCAGGTGTATATAGACGCGCAAGCGCCTTCCGCTCCAACCCAGCTGACCATCGCCAGCCACACGCTGTCCACCGCGCAGCTGACCTGGACGGCTTCGACGGACAATGTGGGCGTTGCCGGCTACGACATCTTTCACGGCACAGCCTGGGTTGGAGCAAGCACAACCACCGCCTTCACCGTCACCGGGCTGCAGACGGACCTTCCTTATTCCTTCACGGTCAAAGCCAGAGACAGCGCAGGCAATGTGTCCTCCGCCAGCAATGCCGAAGCGCTGCTCATTCCCGGCGACACGCAGCCGCCTTCTGTCCCTGCGAATGTGGCGGTAACGGCCAAAACAGCAACAAGCGTGACGTTGTCCTGGACGGCCTCCACAGATAACAAAGGCGTGACCGGCTACGATATTTACCAAGGCGCGACACGGATCGGAAGCAGTACAACGACCAGCTATACGGCCGGCGGCCTGACGCCGAATACCACGTACAGCTTCAAGATCGTGGCCCGCGATGCGGCTGGCAATGCTTCCGCAGCTAGCNCACGTACAGCTTCAAGATCGTGGCCCGCGATGCGGCTGGCAATGCTTCCGCAGCTAGCGCCGTGTTCTCGGTAATGATCGACACGACCCTTCCCTCTACACCGGCCGGACTCGGCATCACAAGCAAGACCTCCGACCAGGTCGGCCTGACCTGGAAACCGTCTACGGATAACGTCGGCGTCGCTTCGTACCAGCTTTATCAGGGAGCGGTCCTGCTTGGAAGCTCGGCGACAACAAGCCATACCCTCACCGGCATCCAGCCCAATACGCTGTACACGATCACGGTCAGAGCGAAGGATACCGACGGCAACCTGTCGCTGCCCAGCCAGCCGGTGTACTATTTCCTCGGCAACTACAGCTCCGTCTATGATGTCC
>NZ_JCAMRT010000085.1:0-1179 GCF_059821225.1 Paenibacillus sp. sg306046 | reverse complement strand
GCGGTTTATTAATGAGGATACGTATGAAGGGGAACTAGCGAATCCGCTGAGTTTGAATTTGTATACGTATGTGGAGAATAATCCGTTAACGAATATAGACCCGACGGGGCACTACTGTGTATCTGCGGATGGAAATTGGGCTCATGGAGGTAGTTGCGATAATGGTGCATCAAATTCCAAATATCTTGGTGATGATGAGAAATTCCAGGGTAATCCAGTATTAGAGGATGGAGAAGTAAAGGGATATTTAGGAATTAGTGGTGCATACCTACCGGAAGAAATGAACTTTTGGAGTTATGCTTATACAAGTTGGTCAGAGAATGGTAACAACGATTTATATTACAAACTAGATAGAGGTACTCAAGAGACATTTAGAAAGCAACATCTTCAAAGTTACATGGATGGACAAATCGAACAAGGATTTCCTGATTTTAAAGAAGGGTTTGCTTGGGGTGCAACACTTGGGAGGGGAGGAATTATTAAAAGTGGACTCAAACAAACTTTGGGTTCAATTAATAAAATTGATGATAAACATCTAAAAAAGCAAGGATTTGACGCACATGAATTAAAAAGAGATTTTCTTGGAAGAAAAGCACAAATCGCTCATTATGACTTGTATGTTGAAAAAGAAACTGGTGAAATTTTGATTTACAAAAAAGGTGGGAAGGGTGATAGGATACATACAGGGATTTATATAAAGTAACGGAGGAACTAGACATGGATAAAACTTCTGTTTTAGTGGAATTTATTGTTACGGGTGAGCTTTTTGATCCAATTGAAATATCAAATAGATTAAAATTAACACCGTCTGGTTTTTATGTTAAAGGCCAACAAGTACACGATAGAAATGTTGTTAGAAAGGAAACTTGCTGGTATATAAAAACTGATTATGAGCAGTCACTTGATATTAACGATCAACTTAGTAAATTAATTAATCTTATTCGAGATAAAAAGACGCAACTAGTAGAGTTAAGGGAAGAGTTACTGTTGGATTATAAGTTCAGTATTGTTCTTAAAATTGAGGAGAATCAGACCCCTGCTATATATCTATCTAGTGATACTGTTGAATTTGCAGGAAGCATCAAAGCGGAATTTGACTTTGATATGTATATTTATTAACTGGACAGTCAAAAGTTCTACATCTTTAAGAAGCAAGCGATTTAGCGTCCGGCAAGGCCA
>NZ_JCAMRT010000084.1:0-1244 GCF_059821225.1 Paenibacillus sp. sg306046 | reverse complement strand
CTAGTAGAACGCTCCTGAAATAACGTTGTAAACTTAATGCTCTAGCCCATAGCTCCAACGATGGGGCACCGGGTTCTGGTTGACCTCTTCAAGATATAACAAAATGCGTTGTTTAAGCTCATTCTTTGACTTGACTCGGATATGACGGAGAACCTGTTTTGTCATTTTGGAAAAGAAGGTTTCAATCACGTTCAGCCATGATCCGTGTTTTGGAGTGAAGGTAAATTCAAATCGCTCCGGTACTGTTGCGAGATAAGCATTGGTCTCCTTTGAGATGTGGGCGGAGTGGTTGTCTAGAATGATGTTTATCCGTAAACCTTTGCTATAGTGGGCATCAAGCTTCTTTAAAAAGTCAACGAACTCACGACTCCGATGACGATCTTCTACCGTGCCGATGACTTCACCGGACACCAAATCAATGCCCGCGAGCAAACTAAGTGTACCATGGCGCTTGTACTCCGAATCACGTCCAAGTGTCGGGTATTCACCCGGTACAGGCGGAAGATCGGCGGCCGTGTTTTCGATGGCTTGAATGCCTGGCTTCTCATCGTAGGACAAATAAACATCCGCTAAGGGCCTGAGTTCTTCGTTTTCAATAATGTACTCCACTTGCTGGTAGATACATAAAACGTCGGCTCGTTTGGCCTCAAAATCAGGATCACGGCGCTCCAAATAATACCGCACTTTATGGGGTTGAAGCTCATGGGCAGCCAGCAGACGTGCTACACTGCTAGCTGACATGCGAGCGAGACATTCATGTCCTTCAGCGACGGCGTGTTCGCGAATATGTTTGGCCAGCAAGCGCTGCGTCCAGACTTCGTAGGAATAGCCTAGCTCCGTTGGCTTTTGGCAAGCCAACGAGATCACCCACGCCTTGGCTACTGGAGTTACTTCTGCCGGGCGACCCGAACGCTGCCCTTCATTAAGAGCGGCCTCAGCTCCCAGCACTAAGGCCTTGTCAATACAGCGACTGACTTTAGGGATAGTCGTGTCCAGCGACTGTGCAATTTTGGGTATGCTCATGCCTTCAGCATAAGCAAGAAGCATACGTGATCGCTCCACTCTTCGGAATTCTTCCGATCGAGCGTTACTCACACGTTTTAACATGTCACGTTCGGTTTCGGTTAGCTGAAGGGGCTCTTTTTTTGAAAGAAAAGGCATGGTATCTCTCCGTTCGATAGATTCTATCTAGAGTATACCATACAGGAAAATATAGTAACGTTATTTTAGGTTCTTTGTACTAG
>NZ_JCAMRT010000083.1:0-1255 GCF_059821225.1 Paenibacillus sp. sg306046 | reverse complement strand
ACTCAACTTTCGCAGCTCCCAATTAGGTTGAAGTCCAAGCGGCTGTAAGGGTGGATACGATTTTTTTCTTCTATTGACAGAAAAACACCCTCTTTGTTTGGTATCATGGAAGTGTCGAGCAACCATGCAAACAAAGAAAGGTGTGTAATTTTATAGTACACCATCGTTCCCTGTCTGACCAGTCTCGCTTTTCGTCCATATTCCATTCTCTTAAAATCGGTACCCTGCTCCGCGAGGCAGGGATTCGAAAGTCTTTCGGTCTCAGTGCCCTCGCTGTTTTTCAGTTGCTGTTTTCACTTGTCTTCGAGGGAAAGAACTGGTTTCGACTTCTTGAAAGCAAACGTGGGAATTCACTGCCAGGCAAGGATGTCGTCTATCGCTTCTTAAATCATCCAGGCTTTGCATGGCGGGCTTTTCTTCATTCGCTTAGCCTGATGATCGTTCGGCAGTTCACATCGCTTACCTCGGAAAAACGAGTGAAAGTATTCATTATTGATGATTCAACTCTACAGCGAAATCGCAGTAAAAAAGCGAAACTGCTTGCGAAGGTGTTTGACCATACAACCGGCCGATTTGCCAAGGGCTACACCATGCTGACCCTCGGCTGGTCGGACGGCTTCAGCTTCGCTCCAATCGATTTCGTCATGCTCTCTTCAGCCAACATCGTGAATCGATTAACCGAAATGACAACAGCAATCAAGAAACGCTGCCATGGTTATAGACGACGCATCGAGGCGCTTACTCGCAAGCCTGATGCCGTGGCTGACTTGATTCAACGTGCTTTACGTGCTGGCTTCCATGCGGATTATGTTCTGATGGACAGTTGGTTCACACAGATGCCGCTCATTCGCCGACTCTTGGCTGATGGGCTCGACACGATTGGTATGGTCAAAGAGATGAAGCAGCGCTACATCCACCAAGGCCAACGTTTAACGCTGAGTGAACTGTATCGGGCTTTGCCCAAAGACAAGAAATCTTCCATTTGGTGTTCGGTTATTACCCGAACTTCATGCGGAGTGCCAATCAAACTCGTATTCGTTCAAAACCGTAACAAACGCCGTGAGTGGTTGGCCATTCTCTGTACAGACCTAACTCTAGAGCCGAGCGAGATCGTGCGAATTTATGGTATGCGATGGAGTATTGAGACCTTCTTTAAGGTAACCAAAAGCTATTTGAAGCTGGGAACCGAGTTTCAGGGGCGATCCTTTGACATGCTCATTTGCCACACGACCGTCGTGTTTAGCCGCTATCTAGT
>NZ_JCAMRT010000082.1:0-1280 GCF_059821225.1 Paenibacillus sp. sg306046 | reverse complement strand
GCGACAGATACGGACTACCCGAAGGAAAAAACGATCCATAAGTTATTCGAGGAGCAGGTGGAGCGAACGCCGGATCAGGTAGCCGTTGTATACGAGGAGCAGAGCTTGACCTACCGGGAGCTGAATGAGCGGGCCAATCGGCTGGCGCGGACGCTCATCGAAGAGGGGGTGAGAAGGGATCAGCCGGTCGGAATTATGACGGAGCGTTCCCTGGAAATGATCGTCAGTGTATTCGCCATCTTGAAAGCCGGGGGAGCTTACGTACCGATTGATCCGATGTATCCGGCTGAGCGTATCCGGTATATGCTGGAGGATTCGGGGACCGGACTGTTGCTGCTGCAGCGTCATCTGCAGGAGCGGGTCTCCTTTGCCGGACGTATGCTGGTCGTAGAGGACGAGCGTATCTACAACGAGGATGGAACGAATCCGGACGCTGGGAGCAGAGCGGCTGATTTGGCCTATGTCATTTATACATCAGGTACAACAGGCAAGCCCAAAGGGGTAATGGTGGAGCACCGCGGGCTGAGCAACCTGAGGCTGATGTTCGGGGAAACGCTGCGGATGAGCAGTGAGGACAAGGTTGTGCAGTTCGCGAGCTTATCCTTTGATGCGTCATGCTGGGAAATATTCAAGGCGCTGTTTTTCGGAGCAACGCTGTACATACCGACGGCGGAGGCTATTTTGGATTATCGGTTGTTTGAAGGCTATATGCAGGAGAAGGGGATTACGACGGCGATCCTGCCGCCATCGTATGCGGCGTATCTGAATGTCGAGCAGATGCCGAAGCTAAGGAAGCTGATCACAGGCGGATCGGAAGTTCGTGCAGAGCAGGTAAGGAAGTGGAAGGGGAAGCTGGACTACTTCAATGCATACGGACCGACGGAAGCCTCGATTGTGACGACGATCTGGTCGGCGGCAGGTGAGGAGGGAGACCGGCAGGTGATCCCGATCGGTCGTCCGTTGCCGAACCACCGGAGTTACATCGTGGATGGGGCCAATCAACTGCTGCCGGTAGGGGTAGCAGGGGAGCTGTGCATCGGAGGAGAGGGATTGGCAAGAGGATATTTGAACCGGCCGGAGCTGACAGCGGAGAAGTTTGTGGACAACCCGTTTGAACCGGGGGAGCGGATGTACCGGACGGGAGATTTGGCGAGATGGCTGCCGGATGGTCAGCTGGAGTATGTGGGCCGGATTGATCAGCAGGTGAAGATTCGCGGCTACCGGATTGAACTGGGCGAGATCGAAGCGCAGCTGCTGCAAATTCCCTCGGTACAGGAAGC
>NZ_JCAMRT010000081.1:0-1284 GCF_059821225.1 Paenibacillus sp. sg306046 | reverse complement strand
GGGACTGACCCCCTAACGTGAGACAAATCAAAACACCTTCAAGAAAATGCTTCCATGTCGTAAGATGTGGAGGACAACTTGGAGGTGTTTTGCATTGGCAACAAGAGTGAGTTATCCGGTGGAAACAAAGATGAAGGCCATTGAAATGAGACTGGCAGGTGTTCCGGTAAAAGAGGTCTTGGAGCAGCTTGGGATAAGAAATCATACACAGCTAAAGACGTGGATGAGGTGGCATCAAAAAGGCGAAGGACATCGTCTAGAGCAGCCGGTAGGAAAACAGTACACCTATGGAAAAGGTCCAGAATACGCTTCAGAGCTGGAGAAAGTCAAAGCTGAGAATCGGTTCCTCAAGCAGCAGTTGGATCTGCTAAAAAAGTACAAGGAACTCGAAAGGAGGTGGAACCCCAAGTCGTCATGGCCTGGATCGAGTCGGTTCGAGAAGAAGTGACGGTGTCTGAGGCTTGTGCGTGGCTCGGAATCGCCAGAGCGACCTACTACCGCTGGAAAGCGAACGGGATTCAACGTACAGATCAGACCGCAGAAAAGATAAGGGAACTTTGCAAGCAGCATAAGTTCCGGTATGGATACCGTAAAATCACTGCACTTCTTCGGGCAGAAGGGCCGGTAAACCACAAACGAGTTCAGCGGATCATGCAACGTGAGGGGCTACAATGCCGCGTAAAGATGAAGAAACGAAAGATCATTGGACAACCTGTTCAGTCAGCAGAAAACCTTCTGAAGCGGCAATTTCATGCAAAGGCTCCGATGCAAAAGTTAGTTACAGACATCACCTATCTACCGTTTGGAGGCAAGATGTTGTATCTCTCAAGCATTCTGGATCTGTACAATGGGGAAATTGTGGCTTACAGTATAGCAGACAAACAAGATACGTCTTTAGTTTTGGATACGCTGAATCAACTTCCAAAACAGGCAAACCTGCTGCTTCATAGCGATCAAGGAAGCGTGTATACGTCACAGGCTTATCAAGCTGAGGTAAAAGGAAAAGGCATTACCATGAGCATGTCCCGCAAGGGAACGCCCGCTGATAATGCCCCCATCGAATCGTTCCATTCCACGCTAAAGTCTGAAACGTTCTATCTCGAAGGTTTAACCTGTACAACGACTGCAATCGTGGTACAGACCGTTCGAGACTACATCACCTACTATAACTCAATTCGCATTCAAACGAAACTAAATAACCAGTCACCGATCAATTTCCGGCGACTGGCTGCTTAAACTTGCAAGGTGTTTTGATCCCTGTCTCATAAACGGGGGTCAGTCCCA
>NZ_JCAMRT010000080.1:0-1347 GCF_059821225.1 Paenibacillus sp. sg306046 | reverse complement strand
CCTGTCAAAGTCTGGACTTGCTGGCTGACTTTCTCTTCCTCTTTTGCATACTTCTTATATTACTTCGCAAGCTGTACTTTTTCTTTGTCCTTCAATTGGTTCTGACCGGAAATAATCAACTGCTCGCCTTCCTTCACGCCGGAGAGCACCTCCTGGATCGTCTCGTTCAGACGGCCGAGCTGCACCTTGCGTTTTTCGGCGGTGTCGCCGCCGGTCAGCACGTATACATACGTATCGCCGCCTTCGCGCACGACGCTGTTCGACGGGATGGTGACGACGATCTGGTCCTGGTCCTCGGTCAGCAAAATTTGCGCCTTCGTTCCCGGCTTCAGCTTGCGGTCCGCGTTCGGCACCTCCAGCTCCAGCGAATACGACTTGGATTGGGCGCCCATCACATCCGCCAGGTAGCTGACCTTGGCTTTCGCCCGCTCGGTCACACCCGGCACGTAAAACGTCAGCTCCGCTTTGCCGCGAATGAGTGCGGCGGCTTCCTCGGTCAGCTCCGCTTTGATTTTAACCGGGTCAAGCTGCTGAATCGTGGCCGCATGGCTGCCCGGACTCATCGTCATGCCGACCTCAATCGGCAGCTCGGTCAGCACGCCGCTGACGGTCGCCTTCACTTCCGTGTAGCTCAGACTGCGATCCAGCTCGCGCAGCGACACGCTAGCCGTCTGCACGCCCTGCTCCAGCTGGGACAGCGCGTTGGTGCTCTCCAGCGTCTTGAGCTTGCTGCGCGCGCCCTCCAGATCCAGCTTCATATTGTTCAGCTGCGTCTCCGTTTGCTCCAGCTGGATTTTGGTTACCAGCCCAAGGTCATAGTCGTTGCGCAGCTTGCTGTAGCTTTTCTCGGCATCCTGAATGGCTGCCTCCAGCTTGGCAATGCCGTTTCTTGCATCCTGCTTGCCGTCGGCCGTATCCTTGCGCGCCTTATCCATCTGATCCCGGTAGCCGTCCAGCGAAATTTGCGCTTTTTCCTTCTGAATGTTCAGGTCGGTCGGGTCGATGCGGAACAGCACCTCATCCTTCTGGACGTAGTCGCCGCGCTTTTTGACGATTTCGAGCACGTCGCCGTTCACCTTGGTGACGATGTTCATCTGAATGGACGAGGTCACGTCTGCAACCTGCTCCAGCGGCTCCCCGATTTTCTTTTTCTCAATCGGAGCGGCCTTGACCGTCTTCACCTGCGCTTCGGCGCTGGCGGCCGGCTGCGGAGCCGGCTGGGCCGAGCAGCCCGCCAGCAACGCCGTCGTCAGGAGCACGGCACCCGCCAGTTTGATGCTTGGCTTCAATCTGTTTGTCTGCGTCGGATTCATGGATTAAATTCTCCTTTTCCCTGTATCTGTCTGG